>JAIRNP010000143.1 GCA_031258005.1 Treponema sp. | reverse complement strand
TCAGCAGCATGTCAACAAGGCAATCCTGCGTCTGCGCCGGCGGCTCGCCCAGGCAAACCGTATACCAACGCAGGAACGGACATAGCTTGGGCAACATTTTCTATATGAGGCATTTCGGGGCCCAGGATGCCCGCGAGGTATGGGTTTTATGAGGCAGGATACGCTATACCTGGGGGTACGGGGTCAGACATCAGGCCCTAGATATGGTATGCCATATATAGTGTACGGGGTCAGACCTTATACGATAGTATAGAGGGTATTGGATATAATGGAGGTATGTCCCGGTGTCGGACGCTGTTCCATGCTTTACGTTTTGGTAAGTTTTTTGAATACGGAATTGGAAGTAGGGCTTAATGACCCGTGCAGTCTCACATAAAAATCTGACCGAAAACCAGGAAAATCCCACGTTAAAATTCTGACCATGGTTTTTACCTGTCAGTAGCTTTGCGCGGTTTTCAGCAGTTGGTCAACCGCCTCGTCCAAGGCATCCTGAAGACGGACAATATTCAGCCGCTTGCTCCGCGCTTTAAGCTATTCCTTCACTTCCTCCGGCACACCCTCCCGGTCCAGAAGCCGTTCATACGGCGTGGCGGGTTGGTCATAGACCTTCCTCGTCTTTCCCGAAGCATCCCGTATTGTATCAACGAGCTTGGACAGGGATAGAAATAGTTGAGCAGGGGATTGAGCACTGAGTACACCGCCGCCAGAATCCCCTCGTTGGTATAGCGGGCATACCCGACCGTCTTGCGGACCACATCCCCGTTCTTCTGTTCCCCATAACCGTTGTCGTTTTTGTGAAATGAACGGGTGCGGGTAAAAGTAATCTCCCGTCGCTCACACCCGGTCTTCATGGCGGCGTTGATGAACTCACCGCCGTTGTCGCAGTCGATGCCTTTAAGGGGACGGGGAAGGAAGCGGCGGCTTCATCCATAGCCTGTCTAACCCAGCGGTGGACCTTATGCTTCAGGGCCCGTTCATCGGTCCACGGGGTGGCGATGTCGGTAACCGTCAACGTGAAGCACTATTCCCCGGAAGCGTTGCCGCCGTCGTGTGAAACGGTGTCTATTTCACAAAAACCGGGCTTTTGCTCATCCCAGGGCCGGAAAACTTTGACCGGTATCTGGTTTTTCAAGCGGGAACCGGGTTTGGTCGCGGATGTCCCTTTGACCCACCGCCGTTTCCGTTCCCCGCCCCGGATAGACGAAGAGTCCCTTTATACATTACCCTAAGGTATGTTCCTGTTCCTAGTTCTCGGCCTTATCCTGGTTTCCTGTACGGCGGCACCGCCACCTATATCTATGCCTGAGCCCCCCCCTCCCGTACGTATTCCTGAAGAGGCCCCGTTTCCGGAGCAATCAGAGCCGGAAGCCCCTGATGTTTCTCCTGCTGGTACGCCCCCTTCTGTTCTTATCCCAACGGTGCCGCTGGAAGTAACCCAGCCCCCTCCGCTGGTAGTGCCCCGACAGCCCCCTCCAGTAGATCTTTCTGAACCCACCGTTCCCCAAGAGGAGCCGCCCGCTCAGCCGCCCCTTAACCCGGTTGCAGTCCCGGTTTCTCCCCCTGTTTCGACTGTGCCGGAGGGTTCTCCGGTTTTACCGGATCCTCCTGCTGAAGAGCCGCCCCAGATCCTCCCTCCAGCCCAGGTTGCCTCCTCTCCCCCTCCCCTTGCGGATCCGCCCCCATTCATTCCTGCTCCTCAGCCTTCTGTGGCTCCGGAGCCTCCTCCGGCACCTGTAGCCGTACCGGTAAGCCCTCCTTCTCAAGCCCCAGCTTTTGCCCCTCCGCCAAGTGTGCCGTCAGTCTCAAGGCCCCCTGCCGTTCTTCCTACTGCGTTACCTCCTTCAAGAAGCGCCCCGATCCCTCCTCCGCCTAGGGTGGAACAGGCCTTACGATCCTACTACCAAGGTAATGTGGAGGGGAGTATTCGAGACTTAGAACAGGCCCTTCAACAGGATACCCATAATGCATCCATCCTCTGGCAGCTTGCCCGTTCATACACGGAAATAGGGAATGGAAACACCGCGGCAGTGTTGATGGAGACCTTGTATACGGATAAACCCGCGGATCCTGAAGTTGAACGGGAGCTATTTGTCAGTCTCTGTTTTGCAGGAAACTACCAAAAGGCCGTCAAACTCCTTCCGCTTTCCCGAGAGACCGGTGAAACCCTGTTCTATGAGGCCATACTTCGCCGGGATACCGGGGATACGAGGAGGGCTATCACTGCCTTACGAAGAAGCCTTTCCATGGAAAACTTCCGTCCCATAGCGTGGCTGTTCCTAGGGGAACTTCTCACCGAATCTGCTCCCGGAGAAGCCGAGACCTGTTTCCGCACCGCCCTCCGCCAAGATCCGGAACTGCATGTGGCCCTGTTTCCCTTAGGTAAGGTTCTTTTGGCCCAGAACCGGTATCAAGAAGCCTACGAATCCTTAAGCCGGGCCCATCAGTATTTTCCTCAGCAGGATAGCATCATCCGGGATCTCAATGAGGTTCTCCGCAGGATGCCGGAACTCGGCAGGGAGCAGGAAATTCCCCGGGTCCAGCGGATCATTACGGCCAATCCCCCCAAGGTCAAAGCCCTGAGATCCCTTGCCCAAGGGATGCCCTTGGTACGGATAGGGCTTGCAGAGGGACAAACCAGCATCACCGTAAAAACCGGCGGCCCCTATGTCCTCCGCCTTCCCGGCGAGAAACCCTTGTTCACCGGCAGGGCGCCGGAACAGCTCTGGGCTGAAATGCGGAATGGGAAGCTCTTCCTCTTGGATCAAGGGAGGAAAACCTTGATCATCGCTGCAGAACCGGTGGTACTGGAATACCAGGACCCGGAAAATACCACCCTCCTTTCCGGGTTTACCTTTGAAGACCGTTCCTACCGGGGCAGCATCGAATTTCGGCCTGAGAAGACCGGTATCACTGTGATCAACATCCTTAATATAGAAGAATACCTCTATGGGGTTATTCCCGCGGAAATGCCTGCCTATTGGCCTGTGGAAGCCCTCAAGGCTCAGGCCATTGCCGCCCGGTCCTATACCTTGGCCTGTTTGGGGGACTCCAATCGGGATGTACCCAAGGAAAAGGGGTTTGATGTCTACGGTTCAGTGCTTTCTGCCGCATACCGGGGGGTAAACGGAGAGGCCCGAGCCGCTACCGCGGCAGTGGATGCCACCAGGGGCATGTACCTGGCGGCAGGGGGAAACCCCCTCAAGGCATACTATTCTGCCAATCACGGAGGGTACAGCGAAGACAGCCGTTCCGTATGGGGTACGAGTACCTTTAATGCGGCGGTTCCTGATAAGCTCCTCATCTCCCGAACAAATCCCCTGTCCCTGGACGAATTGGCCCGGTGGATTCGGGAACGGCCTCGATCCTATGCCTCCATGCCGGATCTCCATTCTTCCCAAGCCTACCGCTGGGAAAAATGGGTAGCTGCCGAGGAAATACGCAGCCGGAATGCCGCAGATGGGAATAACATCGGAGAAATTCTCCAGGTGATAAGTCGAGGCCGGGGTATTTCAGGCAGAATCAACGAAGTGGAAATCCGCGGTACCCAGGGAACCCTCCGGATTAAGGGGGACCGTATCAGATCCCGCCTGGGGGGATTGCGGAGCAACCTCTTTACCATCCGTTCAAAGCTGGGAACAAACGGCAAACCGGAGTACTTCATCTTTCAAGGGGCAGGTTGGGGCCACGGCGTCGGCCTGGATCAAAGCGGCGCTGCCGGTATGGCCCAAGCAGGGTTTACCGCAGCCCAGATACTGGGACACTATTACCCCCTGGCAACATTACGCTAACACCTGCGGTGGGCATAGCAGGGGGCTGCGGGGTACGGGATAAGGGCGTACGTCCCTTCGTTCCTACATCTTGCGAAGCGTCCTCGCTTATATTGTGGGCTTGGCTCCAAAGTGGCAAAGGCCTGAAGCAAGGGGCGCTTAGACCGCTTATCACCCCTGCCATACAGGGGCATTAAGCCCGCTGGCGGGTCAATCCCGGTATATCCAGCGCCCGGCATCCCGAAGATAGGGTACCAAAATGGCCCCATAAATCTCGTTTTGCAGTTTTGTCGCCTCCTTGTACCAGGCGTCTATGGTATGAAGCGCCGCCCCTACCCGGTTACGGCCGTTTGTCGCCGCAGCTTGGAGATCAAGCCCCCGATCCAGGAGCATCTTGCTCAGAATATCCGCGAGAAAATAGGCGGATAAGCCTATTACCACGGGATCCTTGGCCTCTTTTGAAAGGATGATGAACTGTTCCGCGGCAATCGAAAACTGCCGTTCCAGCAGCAGGGTAAACCCATAGTAAAACCGTATCCATGCGGTCTTCCGAGGATCCTTTTTAGCGCATAGGCCCTTGCCGGATCGGGCTACTGCCGCATCCAGGCGGGCAGAAAAGAACTGGACTCCCCCGTTTATATCCTTCGCGAGAATCCGGGCGGCTCCAAAAAGAAGGGCCTGTTCTTCAATTAAGGAGGGTTTCCTCTGGGCGATCTTGTCTTCCAGATCCATCACCGAGGCAGGCTCGGAAAGGATGAAGTAGGTATTCACCAAAAGCCGCACCAGAGAAGAGGAGTAGTGTTTATCATGGATAATCCGGGTCTCCAGGTATTGGGTAAGCCCAGGCCAGTCTTCCCGTTCCAAGAGTATATACAGACGCCGGTTAATACCATAAAACACGTCAAGCCCCAGGAGGATCAGGATCATAAACAGCATAAAGAACCGGCTTGCCTGCCAAAACTCAAGGGCGATTTCAGAACCCAATATATAAAACGACAAGATACCAATGACCAACAAAAAAAGCACGATAATGATATTAAATGCGATAAACACATATCTGAATTTCAACGCGTCGTCTCCCCCGTTTTTTTCTCAAAGCCCTTTTCTCGACTCATTTTATTACCCTCCCTGACCGATACATGTATTGAGCCTGTTTCAAAATGTCAGATTTTGAAACAGCAACCGTATATATAGGAGTTTTTTTGAGTTTTTTTTCAAACTCACCGGGGTTTGAAAAAAGCGCTCTTATCCTACAATAATTCTATTATCGGTAATAACGGAGGGGTCATAATACAGAACTGGCCGATACTGAGGACCGAATGAGAGGAGCTATGAAATGAACAATTATAAGGTTATGGAGATTCAGGAAGGAAGTTTGTTTTCTGCTCCCCTCTATCTGGACGAACAGTTTATACTAGCCACACCGGACATGCAGTTCTCCAAGGAATTGGCAGCAGCCCTTTTAGAATGGGATTTTAAGGAAATATATAGCGACGGAGAACCCCGGATAGAAGAAGCAGTCATAAGCGATAAGGATAAACTCAAGCAGGCCCTGGAATTTTATGAAGCCTTTCAGAAATATGTAACCACTCTTTTTACCCCGGGGATGCTAAAAAACGATCTTACCTTCTCCGCTATAGCGGAGAAGATCCAGGCAGCCTGTGCCATCATACACCTGGATTACCGTACTTTTTTCCGGGTACCCTTGGTCTATAAATCGGAAGTAGAGCTTAGTTATCAGATATCTCATGCCGTTACCTCCACTATTATCGCCTTAAGCATAGGGGTTTCTCTTAAACTACCGGAGGATCAGCTTATCGAGTTGGGTGTGGCCGCCCTCCTCCATGAAATCGGCATGATTAAATTACCCTCTAAAGTAAACATCTACAAGCGGGATCTCAGCCTGGAAGATCGGAAGGCCATCCTCACCCACCCCATTTTAAGTTACAACCTGCTTACCTCCCTTGATTTTCCTCCTAGGGTATGTGTCGCCGTATTGCAGCATCATGAACGGGAAAATGGGTGCGGTTATCCCCAAAAGCTTAAGGGAGACCAGATCAGTCTCTATGCAAAAATAATCGGGGTGAGTTGTTCTTATGAGGCGATAACCGCCAACCGGCCCCACAAGAAAGCTAAAGATCCCCATAGCGGTTTACTCTATTTCCTCAAAAATGAGGAAAAACAGTACGATGATACCATAACCAGGGCGCTGGTTAATGTTCTTTCTCTGTATCCTATTGGACTGTATGTGCTCCTGGCCAATGGAACAAAAGGACAGGTGGTGAATGTGAACCCTGCAAATCCCCGCTTTCCCATTGTTCAACTAAGCGGTATACCGAGAATGGGCAGGGCCTATGTTCAAACTTCTCAGGAACAGGGCCTCTCTATTGTTCGCCCCCTGACCAAAGAAGAATTCGAGAGTAACACCTGGTGATGGGTCCCGAATTAAAGCGATAATTGATACCTATGGAAGATCCCTTACGTACAATCTGGTTCATGCTGGTGATCATAGTGGTAAAAGGAGGGGTTTCCTTGGTTGAAACCGCATTTATCGCTTCCCGCAAAACCTGGCTCCGGGCAAAGGCAGCGGAACCAAACAAGCAATACCGTACAGTCCTGGAAGTAGTGGAGAATCCCCTGCTGTTTCTTTCTGCCCTGCGGATAAGCACCGGTTTTCTCAGGATCCTGGCAGGAGTGCTGGGAGGTATGGGAATTCTGGGATATTTACACACCTGGTTTGCCTCTGGGGAACCGGTAAGCCCCTGGGGAGAATACCTGGCTGCGGTGATCCTAACGGCCGTCATCACCCTGCTGATGTTCATCCTTGGGGACACCCTCCCTAAACAGATCGCCCTCATCGCCCCAGAACGAATCACCGCCGGGGCCTTGCCGTGTATCAAGGTTTTGGTGGTGATTTGTACCCCCCTTAACTGCATCATCACCCGGATAGGGGTGTTGATCCGTAGATGCTTGCGGATTGATACCACTCCTGCTATAGGAATGACCGAGGATGAGCTGTGGATCGCCTTGAAGGAAGGGGAAAAATCAGGGATCGTGGAACGAACCGAGCGAACCATGGTAGAGGGGGTTTTTTACCTGGGCGACCGACCGGTAGGGACCTTTATGACCCACCGCTCGGATATAACCTGGCTGGATAGCAGGGCTGAACTGGAACTGATACGGCATACCGCCCTTGAGCACCGGGATCAACGGTACTTCCCGGTTGCCGAGGGTACCCTGGATGCGGTTACGGGGGTGGTTTCGGTTCAAGATATCCTGCTTGCGCTTTTGAACGGCCCTTGGCCCGGACTTAGTGCCATCATGAAGCGGCCCTGTTTTGTGCCAGAGACCTTATCTGCCCTCAAAGCCTTTGCGGCGTTTAAGCGGGGGCATACGGATTTTCTGTTGGTCATGGATGAATACGGCGGCTTCTCCGGGGTACTCTCGGTATGGAACCTCATCGAAGAAATCGTAGGGCAGCTTTCTACCCCTGCCCTGGGGACAAAGGCTATCCTCCTTCAGGATGATGGAACCTACCTCGTGGAAGGGAGCGTAAACATTGATGCCATCGCCGAATCCCTGGGCTTTGATCACCTTTTGGGAGAACACCAGGCATACCATACCTTAGCGGGGTTTATTCTGAGCCTGGCCGAAGAAATTCCCCGGCCCGGCGCTACCTTTGCCTATTACGGATACCGGTTTACCATTGCCGCTATGGACGGAAACCGGATCCATAAAGTGCTGATTTATCCTCCTGCCGAACAAGAAGCCTAGAGAACCGGGGAGGACTCACGAGGGGGGCTTCCATCCCCCGTTTTTCTATGCCCTTCTAGCGCTGCACCCTCCCTGAACCGTCGCCCCCGGCGAGTTTCAGTACTTCTTCCACGGAAACATGGTTGAAATCCCCTTCAATCGAATGTTTGAGACAGCTTGCGGCTACGGCAAACTCCAGGGTTTCCTGGGGCGGGAGCCCTTGGAGACAGCCATAGATGAGACCGGCTCCGAAGCTATCGCCCCCGCCGACCCTATCCACGATATGCACCGCATACTTTTTCGAGAAAAAATACTGCGTCCCATCGTAGAGCATGGCCGCCCAGTGATTGTCATTGGCGGAAAGGGACTCCCGGAGGGTGATCGCCACCTGCTTAAACCCAAAGCGATCCGCTAAGGTCTTGGCGACTTCCTGGTACCCTTCAGGGCTTATCTTCCCTGAATTCACCGAGGTATTCTTGGCCTGAATACCGAAGACATCCGCGGCATCCTCTTCATTGGCAATACAGAGGTCTACCAAAGGCATAAGCGTACCCATCACCTGCCCGGCCTTTTCCCGGGACCACAGGTTTTTCCGGTAGTTGAGGTCGCAGGAAACGGTAAGTTGCTTGGCCCGAGCCGCTTTCAGCGCTTCAAGGCAAATCCCCGCCACGGGATCTCCCAAAGCAGGGGTAATGCCCGTAAAGTGAAACCAGGAAGCCCCTTCAAATATCCGGTCCCAGTCAAAATCCGCAGCCTGTGCCTCGGCCAGGGCAGATCCTGCCCGGTCATAGATCACCTTGGAAGGCCGCTGGGAAGCCCCTTTTTCCAAAAAGTAGATGCCTATCCGCTTACCCCCGCGGACAATCCTGGAGGTGTCCACCCCGAATTCCCGGAGCCTATTCACCGCTGCCTGACCGATTTCATGGCTCGGCAGCTTAGTCACCAAGGCCGCGTCAAGCCCGAATTGAGCCAAAGAAACCGCCACATTGGCCTCCCCGCCGCCGTAGGTCGCGCCGAACTGGCTGGCCTGGACAAACCGGTAATACCCCTCCGGCGCAAGGCGTAACATGATTTCCCCAAAAGTGATAATTTTTCTTGTTTTTTCCATGGTTTCCCTCTCCCTTCCTATTTTTTTTGCACCAAATGCAGGGCAAACCCCGCGATCTCTTCTTGAAGATAGATAAAAGTTACCCGCCCTTGAGGATCCCGTCTGATGCTGTCCTGATTAAACCGGACACCCTGCCGTTCTAGATAGCTTATGGCTCGGGGCAGACTGGAGGTCGCAAGAGCGATATGCCCATGAGTTCCAGGCCCTTTGGCCTTCATTACCTCCAAGAGCGCTCCGGCAAAGATCGAGTTCGCCCCTGCTTGAGGGGAAAACCCAAAGAGGGCGCTGAAACGATCCGCAGCGCGATCGGCATCCTCAGGCTTTTCCGTATTGATACCCCAATGGACTATAGAAAAGTCCAAGGCGTGCTGTACGGCATCCCGGCAAAGGGCGGTAATAGCGGAGAAATCCCCGTGGTTGATGAGATCCGCGGTGGCCATCCAGGAACCGCCGCAAGCTAGGATCTTCTCGTAGGCCAGGTATCGGGCGATGTTTCCCCCATGAATCCCGCCGGTAGGCATGAAGGTGAGCATGGGAAAGGGAGCGGCTACGGCCTTGATATAGTCAAGCCCTCCTGCCGGTTCTGCCGGGAAAAATTTGACCGCTTCCAGGCCCATGTCCACGGCCCGTTCCAGGTCCGAAGGGGTGATACACCCTGGGGTAATCGGAATTCCCCGTTCGATACAGTGAGAAACCACCTGGGGATTAAATCCCGGACTGACAATGAATTGGGCCCCCGCGTCTATGGCCTTATCAACCTGGGCAATACTTAAAACCGTGCCGGCTCCGACTAAGATATCGGGTACGGCGGCCCTGATACGGCGTATGGCCTCTTCCGCTTGGGCGGTTCTGAAGGTTATTTCCGCACAAGGGATGCCCCCTGCTATAAGCGCCTTGGCTAAGGGCACTGCCCGCGCCTCGTCATCGATCTTAATTACGGGAACAATCCCAATCTTTCCTAATGCTTCAAGAACCGTATGCATAATGACCTCATTCGTAGTAATGTGTTTTTTCATGATACCCCATCCCCTGGGAAATGGCAACTCGCCGCTCTTTCAGGGCAGCAATGTTACTTTTAACGCTATGTATGGATTTTTGGGATTATTAACCGCTCAGGCGCATCGAACCGGAGGTTCGCAGGCAAATAACGGAGGTGCGGATATATTTGTGAGCATTCATTGTAATTCAAGTACTAATACATCGGCCAGAGGAGCTACTGCTTGTTACCCTAACAACCACGATGAAACGGCTAGTCATAGCTTGGCAGATTCTATGGTTGCAGTTCTTACTTCATCGCTATTCCCTAAACACAGGGATGCCTATTATCAGTATCTTCACGTCCTTAGAGATACAACAATGCCTGCTACTCTGGTTGAATGCGGTTTCATATCCAACACGAGCGATTTGGCTATTCTTCAGAATAACGGAAGTACTATCGGATATTATTTGGGGTTGGAAGCTAACGTTTGGTGTCAAGTCAACATATAAACCGAATAGCGGTCAAAAATGTTTACAATCCTTTCTTGACCGCATAGTATAGAAAGGGGAGTTTTGGTAGTCCTTTCCAGCTTTCGTTATCGGTAACCGCTTACCCTTTGCGGTAGTAAGAAAGGCCGGTAATTCTCCCGGAAACCCGTATAGACCGGGGTAAATGACAACTCGCCGCCTTTTCTTAAGGAACGGAAGCCCTGTAATTGCTTCCCGGGAAAAGTCCGGCGTGGGCTATATCCCCCAGTAAGGCTTCGGTACGCCGCTGCCGGCCTTCCTGGTTGAGGTGATAGGTGGAGTCGTAAAACCGGTCCCGGGGAAAACAATAGGTTTCAGGCCGGGAAATCACCGGGATGTGTTCCCGGAGGGTTTCGTCTAAGGCACGGATAAGCCCGGTTGAAGCGGCAAACGAGGCTTCCTCATAGCTGGGATAGGAGAGGATCACCTGGATCCCCCGTTTCTCACAAGACTCCACAAACCGAAAGAACCGGCTCAATGCCTTCTGGTCGAGCTTGCCCAAGGCCGACGCGGATGCCAAGGCTTGGTTTTCCATTTCCAGGTGGCCGATGTAATCTCCGTATTGATTAAATCCGTCCCGTCTATAGGCGAGGGGATTGGGCGGACGGAATCTGGCGATGAACCCTCGGAGGTGGGTAGTAAGAAAGGACGGTAATTCTCCTGGAAACCCGTATAGACCGGGGTGCAGTAAAAGCCGGTACTGCCGGGCGTCAAAGATAAGCTCATACGCCGCTTCACCGCCGTTCCAGGCATCCGTAAAGTGGCTGTATTCCGGGATGATGAGCAGTACATCCCCTTCGCGAAGAGACAGGGCCGCGTCCTCCAGGATGCGGCCCAACCCAAAACCCGCGTTAATCCCCAGGTTAAACACCGGAATACCCAGGGCTTCAGTCAGAGCCAGGCTGTCGATGCCAAACGCGCAGTTTGAGCCCCCGGCAATCACCAACTTAGGGCTTTCCATCGCTTCAAGGAGCCGGTATTTATCGAGGATTGCCAGGTTATAGGCAGAGGAAGGTAACGGGATCAGCAGGATAACCAGGATCCCGAGGAGAAAAAGAAACCAGAAAACCAAGAGTTTGCCGAAAAACCGCTGCATCATGCCTCCTAAAAAGTAAAGTAAATAAACAGAGAGGCCCCCCTATTCCAGCTTAGGAACACCGTAAAAATAAGGGTGTAATACAAGGCCCACCGGGGAACCAGAGACAGCCGGCTCACCCAGACCCGGCCCGTATGGATAAGCCAATCTCCCGTAAGGAGCGCCCCTATGCAGATCAGGGCAAGTCCGGCTTGGGTAATGCTGAACCCGGGAATAGGGCTGGTAACCCCTTGTGGAAATCCGCCTAACTGAAAAGCCCGGCGTACCGCATTTACCAGGCTGGTCTGGGGAAGATCCCGTACATAGCCCGCCAGTTCTAGGGGAAGCGCTATAAGCCGGGCGCTTATAAACAGCCCATCCGAGAGGGTATGAGCCCGGAAGAAAATCCACGCAAAACTTACCAGGACAAAAGTACACCCTCCTTGCAGGTATTTCCCCGGTCCGGAGCTTTCCCGTATGCCTAAGGCCCGTTCAGCCACCTGAAACAGGCCGTGCAGCAGCCCCCATACCACGAAATGCCAGGCTGCGCCATGCCACAATCCGCTGACGAGGAAGGTGATGAGGAGATTCACCGCCGCCGAGCCTTTCCTGCTGCCTCCCAGGGGGAAGTAGAGGTAGTCTTTGAACCACGCGGAAAGGCTTATATGCCAACGCCGCCAAAAATCCCGGAGAGACCGGCTGAAATAGGGGGCGCGGAAGTTTACCGACAGGTCAAAGCCTAAGACCCGGGCGGTCCCCACCGCCATATCGGAATACCCCGAAAAGTCCCCGTAAATCTGGAAGGTAAAGAACAGCACCCCCAGGGCCAGCGCGGAAGCAGGATAGGCATCAGGGGCGTCAAAGACCGCATTCACATACACCGCAAGCCGATCCGCCACAGCTACTTTCTTGAACATCCCCCAGGCAGCCAGCCTGAGACCTGAGGTTACCCGGTCATAATCAAAGACCCGGGTAACCTTGAACTGGGGCAAGAGATGGGCGGTCTGCTCAATAGGTCCCGCCACGAGTTGCGGGAAAAACGTAACAAACAGGGCGTAGTACAAGAGGTTCCCCTCCGCCGGTACCGTACCCCGGTACACGTCAATCGTATACCCCAGCGCCTGAAACGTATAAAAGGAGATTCCCACCGGCAGCAGCAGGTCCAGGGGTTTCTGCCAGAGGCTTTCCCGCCCCCCTAAAAGCCCTACCCAGGTATCCACGAAGAAGTTGAAATACTTGAACCAGAAAAGCACCCCCAGGTTCAGCGTGAGAACCAGCCCAAGGACGATCCTTTTCCTGTTCCTCGCCTTTCCCGCTTCTTGCGCCATAAGAAGCGCCCCGGCCCAGGTGAGGAACACGGAAAAGAGGATAAGCCCTAGGTACCAGGGGTTCCAATAGCCATAGAAGAAGAGCGAAGCAAGCAGTAAAAAGACCTGAGCCCCCCGGGGCTTGTGCAGCTTCATGGTAAGCATGAAGTACAAGACGGTTACCCCAGGAAAAAACACCAGAAACTGCCACGAGTTAAAGACCATACCCTATTCCATCCCATAATAATAGCTATTAGCTCATATTATAAGACAATAATATGAGCGTCAAGCTCCTGTTATTCTCTCAATGGGAGTTATTAGAATAAATTTATGGGGCTTCAGCATACGTTTATTACCAATATGAAAAAATACCGGAAACAAGCAGGTATCACCCAGGAAAAATTAGCGGAACTTTGCGATACGGACCCCTGTTACATTGGACAAATCGAAACCGGCCGCCGCTTTCCCTCAGTTCTGTATATAGAAAGAATTGCCGCAGCCCTATGCGTCGCCCCCTATCTGCTGTTTTATGATCAGGGGGACATCCCCGGGGTCAGCGGGGAACAGAAACAACTGATCAAGACCGCCCTGATTGAAGGGGTTTCCCAGGGTATCAGCGCGGTCCTCGACAGATTATGCTGAAAGCCCCCCAGGGGGATTAATGCCCCTGTAGGGCAGCGGTGATAAGAAAGCGGGGCGCCCCTTGCCTCCCGCCTTTGCCGCTTTAGAACCAAGCCCACAATACAGGTGAGGACCCTGCTTACATTGGACAAAAAGTAGGGGAAACATGCCCTGCCTTTTCTTGACAATAGGTTTATCCTAGTTTACGTTTTATAGTATGATGATTCACAAGACGGAATTGAAAACAATTGCCTATTGGGTGCTTATTGCCGCTATGGGGATAGGCTTTTCCATTGTCAGTATCATCATTACCCTTAAATCCATTCCCATTGACACGATACCCGGCATGAAAGAGGTGGCAACATTGGCGCTTTGCGTGTTTACGATAGGTATATCGATCCTTAATATTGCGATTGTTTTGCAGTTAAATCTCAGAAAAAGAGAAGCCGCCCTACGGAAAACATATGAAAGGCATGAAAAAGATTTGCACAAGATAGAAGCCGATGTCATACACAACATCCTAATGGAAACCGTTAAATGAACGATATTGATGCTATGTCGTTCCATGATAACGCTAAAGGTGAACTTGCAAAGGAAGTTGAGCGATATTCCCTCATCTTGCTCTATGAAAGTAAGATTATTGCATTTAATGAAGATTCAGATGAAGTACAATCGGTACATGTCAAAAAGGCAAGTGAACGGCTGAAAAAGTTCCAAGCCATAAATTGGAAAATAGAACTATCAAAAATTATCGGGGGAACATTGCTGGGTGTTTTTATACCCGGATTTATCACTTCAATAGTTCCGCTAAATATCGTAGCCTTGGTACTCTACACCCTATCAGGTCTTGTTGGGTTATCTCTTGTTTTTATAGGTATACGAAACTAACAACTTAAAGTTAGAAAAAAGTATCCGCATAAGGCCGCCCCGGATCCTGAGCCTGAACCAACTCCTGATTTTACCTAGGAAATCCATGAAACAAGGGAGAGGGCCCGGGTATCAGCGCGGTCCTCGACAAATTATGCTGAAAGCCACCCAGGGGGATTAATGCCCCTGTAGGGCAGCGGTGATAAGAAAGCGGGGCGCCCCTTGCCTCCCGCCTTTGCCGAGTTAGAACCAAGCCCACAATATAGGTGAGGACACTTCCCGGGATGTAGGAACGAAGGGACGTACGCCCATACCACTTACGCCGCAGCCCCCTGCTACGCTCACCGCAGGTGCGCCCACTGCAAGCGTAGGAACGAAGGGACGTACGCCCATATCACTTACGCCGCAGCCCCCCTGCTACGCTCACCGCAGGTGCGGCTCTTGACATTTAAGGGCTTTCGTAGCATATTATAATCATGACAAAATCGATTATTTTGTCATCGATGAAAGGAGTACCTTCATGGTATTGCAGGATAAGAAGGCCCTGGTTACCGGCGCTTCCCGGGGTATTGGCAGGGCCATCACCGACACGTTTTTGGCGGAAGGCGCTGAAGTGTGGGGACTGGGAACCAGGGAACCACCGGATCTGGAAACCTGGATTACCCGAACCCAGGGGAAGCTGCATTGGATCTGCGCGGATCTGGCTGTCTTGCCGTCGGTAGAACCTGTCATTCAAGAGCAGCTTAAAGCCGCGGATGGGTTTGACATCTTGGTGAACAATGCGGGAATCACCAAAGATAACCTCGCCTTTAGAATGAGTCTTGAAGATTTCCAAAAAGTGCTGGACGTGAATCTCACCGCGGCGTTTCTGGTTGCCCGCACGGTTGGCCGGGACATGATACGCCGGAAAAAAGGGTCCATCATCAATATGTCCAGCGTGGTGGGGATCCACGGCAACGGCGGGCAGGCCAACTATGCGGCCAGCAAGGCAGGGCTTATCGGGCTTACCAAGTCCTTGGCCCAGGAAACCGCCAGCCGGGGAATCCGGGTCAATGCGGTGGCCCCGGGTTTCATTGACTCGGATATGACCCGGACGCTGCCAGAGCAGGCGAAACAGAAGTTGCTGGACCATATTCCCCTGAAACGGCTGGGAACCCCTGAAGATGTGGCCGCAGCCATACTGTTTTTGGCCTCCGACGCCTCAGGATACATCACCGGACAGGTCCTTGCGGTGGACGGGGGGATGTTCTGCTAAAGCAGGGATGTGAAGGGTAGGGAGGAACAGATGAAGCAGAAGGTGGTGGTTACCGGCATGGGGCTTATTTCTCCCCTGGGCAATTCGATTCAGGACTTTGAAGCCGCGCTTAAAGCGGGGAAAAGCGGGATCCGCCGGATTACCCTGTTTGATACCACGGGGTTTGATATAAGCATCGCCGGGGAGGTCAAGAATTTTGACCCTTCCCGCTGGATCGATAAAAAAGACGCCCGCAAAATGGCCCGGTTCACCCAGTTTGCGGTGGCCGCGTCCAGGGACGCCTTGGAACAGGCGGGTCTTGTGGAAGCTGCGGAAGGCGGCCGCTATCGGCTCCTCAGCGATCCGGAACAGACCGGGATAGTCCTGGGAAACGGCATCGGCGGATTTGAGGTGGTTACCGAATCCTTCCATAAGCTGTTTGATCAGGGCCCCCGGCGGATGCTGCCCCTCACCGTGCCCCTTATGATTGCCAATGAAGCTGCGGGGAGTGTGTCCATCCTCTTTGGGTGTAAAGGCCCGGCTTTTACCCAGGTAACGGCCTGCGCTTCAGGAACCGACGCCCTGGGCCAGGCCCTGGACCTTATCCGTTCAGGCCGCTGCACGGTGGCCCTGGCCGGAGGCACTGAGGCCTGCATCGTACCCTTTGCCATCGGCGGTTTCCAGATGCTGAAGGCCCTTTCCACCAAACGAAACCAGGATCCGGAGAAAGCCTCCCGTCCGTTTGACGCAGACCGGGACGGTTTTGTCTTGGGCGAAGGCGCGGGTGTCCTGGTGCTGGAAAGCGAAGCCCACGCCCTGAGCCGGGGAGCCAGGATCCTTGCGGAGTTTGCCGGGTATGGCGCGTCCACGGACGCCTATCACATCACGTCTCCGGCTCCTTCCGGGGAAGGAGGCGGCCGGGCGATTGCCCTGGCCCTGCAGGATGCGGACCTGGCCCCGGAAGCGGTGCAGTATTACAACGCCCACGGTACTTCTACGGAGATAAACGATCCGGTAGAAACCAAAATGGTGAAATACGCCTTTGGGGATCATGCCTATAAGCTCAAGGTATCGAGTATTAAGAGCATGACCGGCCACTGTATTGCCGGCAGCGGCGGTTTTGAAGCGATTGCCAGCATTCTGGCTATCCGGGGAGGGTTTTATCCCCCCACGATTAACCTGGACACGCCGGATCCGGCGTGCGATCTGGATTATGTGCCCCATACCGTGCAGTACGGTCCTATTGAGGCGGCGGTTTCCGGCTCTCTGGGCTTTGGGGGGCACAACGGCGCGGTAGTATTTAAAAAATACCCAGAGCAGTAATGCTTGTTTTTTGAGGGGCGGCCGGCTGCAGCCCGACCCCTTTCTCCAGGTCTTAAGGAGCGGTTATACTAAGCGTATATGCAGGTAGAAATCATAGAAACCCAGGCTGAGGGCCCTGATGACATTAAAACCCTCCTGCCCCATCGAGCGCCCTTTTTGTTTGTGGACGCCGTCCTTCAGGCGGATATGGACAGGATCGTCGCGACTCGTGTTTTCACGGAGTATGAATTCTTTTTTCAAGGCCACTTTCCCCAGTATCCGGTGGTCCCCGGGGTGATCCTCATCGAGTCCATGGCCCAAGCCGGGGGAGCGGGCTTGCGTAAACTCGGCGTACTGGGCGGAGAGGCCCTTTTTTTTCTGGCATCGGTAGACAAGGTGAAATTCCGCCGCCCGGTGCGTCCGAAAGAAGAACTGCGGATGGAGATCCGGAATCTCAAGGTTTCCGCGCATATGATAAAGCAAGCGGGTAAAGCATATATCGGAGACGAATTAGCCGCAGAAGCGGAATGGCTCTGTGTCGTAAGGAGAAATCCATGATTATCAAGCCCATGGTACGGAATAACATCTGCCTGAATAGCCATCCCCAAGGGTGCGCCCAGGCGGTGCAGCAGCAGATTGCCTATATCCGCGAAACCCTTGCCCCTGGGAGAGGCCCGCAAGAACCCGGGAGCCCTCCTGCAGGGATCCCCCGGTTGGTATTGGTGGTCGGCTGTTCCACAGGATACGGCCTTGCAAGCCGGATCGCCGCAGGGTTTGGCTACGGAGCCGCCACGGTGGGCATTTCCCTGGAAAAGGCCCCTTCCGCCCATAAACCCGGAACTCCTGGGTATTACAACAACCATACTTTTGACCGGGAAGCGGCAAAGGCCGGCCTTAAGGCGAAAACCCTGGATGGAGACGCCTATTCGGACGAGCTTAAGGCCGAAGCGGTACAAGCGATTCGGGAAACCGCCGCTGCCCTGGGGATGCTCCCGCAGGTCGATCTCATCGTCTATTCCCTGGCTTCCCCGGCCCGAAGGGATCCCGCCGACGGGACCCTATACCGGTCGGTGATCAAGCCCGTTGGCCAAGCCTATGAGGGAAAAACCGTGGATATGATGAGCGGTACGCTCGGCATCGCCCGGGCAGAACCGGCCGCGGAAGCGGAAATCGCCCACACCATCAAGGTCATGGGGGGTGAAGACTGGGAGCGCTGGATTCATGCCCTGGCCGAGGCCCAGGTGCTTTCTCCCCGGGTGCGGACCCTGGCCTATACCTACATCGGGCCTGAGCTTTCCTGGCCGATTTACAAAAACGGCACCCTAGGCCGGGCCAAGGAAGACCTGGAACGGGCATGCCGGGCCATCAATCACTCCTTGGCCGCCGCAGGACTGCCGAAAGCGCGGGGCTTTGTTTCGGTAAACAAAGCCTTGGTAACCCGGTCCAGCGCGGTGATTCCCGTCATCCCCTTGTACGTGTCCTGTCTTTTCAAGGTGATGAAAGCCCAGGGCCTGCATGAGTCCTGCATCGCCCAGATTGCCCGGCTGTACCGGGAGCGGCTCTACACCGAAGCCGCGCGCCAAGACCCTGACCAGGTTCCGGTGGATTCCCAGGGCAGGATTCGCATAGACGACTGGGAAATGCAGGAAGGGGTCCAAAAGGAAACCCGTAGGCTTATGGAAGGGGTTACCCAGGACAATATCCTTGAGCTGGCGGATGTGGCGGGATTCAGGCATGATTTTCTTGAAGCCCACGGCTTTGAGGTAGCGGGCGTAGATTATGAGACGGATATCCCTTCGTTCCTCCCTTCTGCATAAGCCCGGGCAGGGAGGGCAGGATGCATGATTCGTTAATTCTCACGTTGTTGCAACAATTCAGTGCCAGTTCGGTAAGCGAATTGGATTTACAGGACGGCGCATTCCATCTGGTTCTCAAGAAAGCCCCGGGACAAGGGGATTTTAAGCAGAAGGGCTGCCCGGAACCAAGGCTTCAGGATGCTGCGCCCCCACCCGGGACCGGTGAAGCCGGGACTTCCCAGGCCCTGGATGCCCCGGTAGCGGATACCCCGGGAGAACCCATTACAAGCCCGATGGTGGCGACCTTTTATGCCTCCCCTAATCCCGACACCCCGGCTTTTGTGAGCCCTGGTTCTCAGGTCAAAGCCGGAGCTACCCTTTGTATCCTGGAAGCCATGAAGATGATGAACCGGCTGGAAGCGGACTTTGATTGTGAAATCCTCGCCGTCCATGCGGGGAACGGAGATTTGGTCGAATATGGCCAAGTCCTGTTCGAGGTCAAACGCATAGGTCCTTCCCCATGAAACGCTGGGTACCGGAGAGGGCGCTCATGTCCCTTACGGCAAGGAGGGAGGATGATTAAACGCTTACTGATTGCGAACCGTGGGGAGATCGCGGTCCGTATCATACGAACCTGTAAGGAAATGGGCATTGAAACCGTGGCGGTCTATTCTACGGCGGATCGGGAAGGCCTGCATGTGCGCCTGGCGGATAAAGCGGTCTGTATCGGACCGCCTCCTTCAGCCCAAAGTTACCTTCTGGGGAACAACCTCATCATGGCGGCCATACATACGGACTGCGATGCGGTTCATCCGGGGGTGGGCTTTCTTGCGGAAAATGCCGGCTTTGCCCGGTTGGTGCGGGATACGGGCCTGGGCTTTATCGGACCGGATCCCCGGTTGCTGGAGCTTTTGGGGGATAAGGTGCAGGCCCGAACCACGGCTCAGCGTTTCGGCCTTCCCATAACCCCAGGCACCCCAACCGCGGTGGAGGATGCGGCTCACGCCCAGGAGGCGGTGGGGGCCTTAGGCTTTCCGGTGATCATCAAAGCTGCTGCCGGCGGCGGCGGTAAGGGGATGCGGGTAGTGCAGGCTGAACAGGAATTACCGGAACAGATGGCCATTGCCCAGGCAGAGGCGGCCTCCAATTTTGGGGACCCCCGGGTTTTTATTGAACGGTACCTGGAAAACCCCCGGCATGTGGAACTCCAAATTCTCGCTGCAGGGGAGGTCGCGGTCTTAGGGGAACGGGACTGTTCGGTGCAGAAAAACCACCAGAAACTTATCGAAGAAAGCCCCTCCCCAGGGGTGAGGGAGGCTATGCGGAACCGGATGGCCCAAGGCGCGGTACGGCTCTTTCAAGGCCTGGACTACCGGGGCGCGGGAACCATCGAATTTCTGGTTGACCGGGAGGAATTTTATTTTATGGAGGTAAACGCCCGCCTTCAGGTGGAACATCCGGTGAGCGAATGTATCACCGGTACGGATATTGTGCGGGAACAGATCCTCGCCTGTACCGAGGGACGCATGGACATCGATCCCCAAGCCGTGCGGCTCCAGGGTTGGGCTATGGAGTGCCGTATTAATGCGCTGAGTCCTGGCCGGGTTACGGAGCTGCAGGTACCGGGAGGTCCGGGGGTTCGGTTCGACACCTGCTTGTATCCGGGCTGTATGGTGCCTCCCTATTACGACGCCCTGGTGGGAAAACTGATTGTCCACGCCCCGAACCGGGAACAGGTTTTGGCCCGCATGGATCGGGCCTTGGCAGAGCTTCATATCCGGGGAATCCCCACGAACCAGGGTGAACAAGGGCGGATCCTCAACGAAAGCCGTTTCCGTTCCGGCTCTTTTGGCACCGCCTATTATGCTGAACGGGAAACCCGGCTCCTTAAGGAGACGAACCATGTCCGTTGAACCCTGCCCTATCTGCAAAGCTCAGTATAGCCTTGAAGCCATTGAGGATGCCCTCAAAACCTGCCCGGGCTGCGGTCATCATTACCGGATGGAACCGCTGGAACGTATCGCCTGCCTGACGGATCCCGGGACCTTCAATGAGTTTTCCGGGAACCTCCGGTCCCGGAACCCCATCGATCTTTTGGGTTATGAGGAAAAGCTCTCCGAAGCCGAAGCTAAGTCCCAAATGAAAGACGCGGTCATCACCGGAACCTGTTCAATAGAAGGAAGAGCCCTCATCCTGGGGCTTATGTCCTTTGCCTTCATGGGAGGCTCTATGGGTTCGGTGGTGGGAGAGAAGGTCAGCCGGGCCTTGTTTAAAGCCGCGGAGGAGCGGCTCCCCCTGGTGATCTTCGCTACCTCCGGAGGCGCCCGGATGCAGGAAGGGATATTCTCCCTTCTGCAAATGGCCAAGACCTCCAGCGCGGTGGCGGAACTGGATAAAGCAGGAGTTCCCTTTTTTGTGGTGCTCTGTGATCCCACCACCGGCGGGGTTACCGCTTCCTTTGCCATGCTGGCGGATATTACCTTGGCGGAACCCGGGGCGCTCATCGGTTTTGCCGGTCCCCGGGTGATCGAAGGAACCATCGGGGCCAGCCTGCCTGAAGGGTTCCAGCGGGCGGAATTTCAACAAGAACGGGGTTTTGTGGATCTGATCGTTCCCCGTCAGGATCAGCGGCGGGTTCTCGCCCATTTGCTGGATCTGCATAACTGCCTTCCGGGGCAGGTACGGGAAGAGGCGTAAAGATGCATACCCCACAGATGACGGCCCTGCAAGAGAAGGTCGAAGAATTACGCAAGCTCGTTAAAGCGTCGGGTATTGATGCGGCGGAAGCACTTCAAGCCCTGGAAGGAAAAATACAGGCCGGAACCAAGACTGAGGCCGCCTGGAAGCGGGTTGAACTTGCCCGGCATCCTCAGCGGCCCTATGCCCTGGATTACATCCACCGGATTTTCACCGGGTTCACGGAGCTGCACGGAGATCGGTGCTTTGGAGATGATCCTGCCTTAGTAGGAGGCCTGGGTTTGCTTGAGGGGCGGCCCGTTACGATTTTGGCCAACCAGAAAGGCCGTACCCTGAAAGAGAACCGCTACCGGAATTACGGCATGGCTAATCCTGAAGGGTATCGTAAGGCCCTGCGTCTGGCCCGGCAGGCGGAGAAATTCCGGCGGCCCATTGTTACCTTGGTGGATACCTCCGGGGCATACCCAGGTCTCGGCGCGGAAGAACGGGGTATCGGCGAAGCCATAGCCCGAAACCTCCGGGATTTCAGCCAACTGAAAACCCCGATAGTCTGTATCATTATTGGGGAAGGCGGTTCCGGAGGGGCTTTGGGGCTTTGTGTAGGGGATAAGATATATATGCTCGAAAACGCCATTTATTCGGTGATTAGTCCTGAAGGATGCGCCTCCATCCTGTTGCGGGACACGGCCCGGGCAAAAGACGCCGCAGCCATGCTCCGCATCACCAGTGAGGATATTTTGGCGTTCAAGGTGATCAACGGCATTATCCCGGAGCCTCCCGGAGGGGCACACCAGGATCCCGATGCTGCTGCCGAGGCTATCAAGCAGATCCTGGTGAAAGAACTGCAGGACCTGGGAGACCGCAACCCCTCGGTGCTGGTCCGGTACCGGAATCAGAAGATCCGCAAAATAGGGCATTGGAACGAAGGGCTTGAGGGTTTATCCTAAGCGGGTCTTGCACATCGCTGCCTCAAGCTGCGGGTAGGGTTCGCCGGTATGTTCCAAGCGGCCCCTGGGTAAGGAGCCGCGGAACTGCATATCCGGTACTAAGGCCTGTTCTGGTATCCCCCTGGTTTCCTGCCCCAGGGCATAAGGGCCCGCCGTATCCCCCGGATGTGCCTGTCTTGGCTGATGAGTAACAGCAAAACCCCCAATAGCCCATAACCTAAGCCGGTTATGAGGAGCGGAAACCCATAGGCAAACAACCTGCCCCTGCCCGCACACCACGCAGCAAGGAAGGGATTCACCTGCAGCACGGGAAACACCGCAATACCCGAAAAGAGGATGAGCTTGAGGGTATACGCCGAAGCTGAGGGGAGGACCCTGCCCAGGGTGCTCCAGGGTTTGTTTTTGAGGAAGCAAAAGAGCAGAACCGTATTTACCGCACTGGCCACGGTAAGGGCTAGGGCGACCCCGGCGCCCCCCATAGGACCCACCAGCAGTACCGCCAAGGCGATATTTACCGCAAATGAACAGAGTCCTGCCAGGGTAGGAGCCTTAGAATCACTTTGGGCATAAAAGGCCGGCGCCAGGATGCGGTTGAGGGCGATGAAAAAAAGTCCGGGCATGTGGAAGGTAAAGGCCGCCAGGGTAAGGCGCACTGAATCATCGCCGAAGCGGTTGGTCCGAAAGAGCAACTGGATTATATTACTCCCCTGGGCCAAGGAAAAAAAGGTGATCGGGATGGTGATAAGGGCGATGATCTGCAGCGCCGAGAGGAGCCGCTCGTGGTACCGGTCCCAGCGTCCTGATTTAGCCTGCTCTGCCAGGTCCGGGAGGAGGACCGTTCCCATGGAAACGGCAAACACCCCCAGGATCAGTTCCTGGAGCCGTAAAGAATACTGGAGGCTTGATACCACCCCTTCTCCGGCATTTCCCGCTAAGGCGGTGGAGACCAGGTCGTTGAGCTGATACGCGGCCATGCCGATGATAGTAGGCCCAATCAGATGGAGGACCTTTTTGACCCCGGGATTTTGGAATGCCCCTGTAAGGCCGATAACCGAAAACCGATACCCTTTTTGTAGGACAAAAGGAAACTGAATCGCCGCTTCCATAAATCCCCCCAGCAGGATCCCCACTGCCATAGCCCGGGCAGGATTCGCGGTAAAAGGGCTCAGGGCAAAGGCGCAGGTAATGGTAAGCAGATTGAGTATGATGGGGGCCACGCCTGAAGGGGTAAAGCTCTGGACGCTATTGAGGATACCCTGGAAGAATGCCGCCACCGAGACAAAGGCCAGAAAAGGGAACATGAGCCGGGTCAAGAAGCAGGTCTCATACAGAGCCATATTGAAAAAAGGCAGGAGCTGCGGGGTGATGAGGATCCCGATGAGGACCACAAGGCTAACCAAACTGATGAGCACCGTAAAAACACTGGAGAGAAATTCCCTGATCTTGGCCGGATCCTGTTCCAAGAGGTATACCTTAAAGGTGGGAATAAAAGCCGCTGAGATGGACCCCTCGGCAAAGAGCCGGCGGAACAGGTTCGGGATTAAGAATGCCACTGAAAAGGCATCCGAGAGCGCGCTGGTCCCCAAAAAATGAGCCTTGACCATTTCCCTAAGGAGGCCGAGGATTCGGGAAATCAGGGTCAGGAGGGATAGGGTTGAACCATGACGCAGCAAAGCACGGGTAGAACTAGCCATACCGTATAGCGTACCGGGAACAGGCCCTTCCTGCAATGTACCGGCAGGAACCGCTTAAAAAACCTTTAGCCCTCTGGGGCTGTTTCGATGGGCCCCAGGGGCAGCGCGTCCTACCCTGCTGCGGAATCCCCGCCCCCCCCTTCCGCTAAACCCTCCCCGGTTCCGGCTGCTGCAGGGCTCTCTGTTTTCACCGCGGATGCTGCCCCTGCCTGCCTGGCTTGAGCAGCCCGGATGGGCCTGAGTTCAGCCTCGCTTACCGAAGCAGGATCATCGACGCCCACCGGGAGTTCCCGGCCCTCTTCCAGTGCCACATCCTCTTCTTCATAGGGTTCACCTGCTAGGGGCGGTTCAACCGTGGCTTTGGCAGCGTCCTCGTTTTCAAGGCGCACGGATATGACCTTGGTGATCCCCGACTCTTCCATGGTTACCCCCAAGAGGGTGCCTGCGCCGATGACGGTCTTCTTGTTATGGGTGATGATGATAAACTGGCTGGCCGCGCCGAATTCCCGCAGGACCTGGACAAACCGGCTCACATTCGCCTCGTCCAGGGCTGCGTCGATTTCATCCAGCAGGCAGAAGGGAGAAGGTTTTACCATATAGGTGGCAAACAAGAGGGCCACCGCGGTCATAGACCGCTCCCCCCCGGAGAGGAGATTGATGTTTTCCAGTTTCTTCCCCGGAGGCTGGGCGTAGATTTCAATTCCTGATTCCAGGACATGGTTGGGATCCGAAAGCCGCAGTTCCGCCCGGCCCCCGCCGAAAAGCCGGCGAAACATGTTGTGGAAATTCTTCTTGATCTTGTTATAGGTCGAAAGAAAGCGTTCCGAGGACTCTGCCCGGATCTCCGCGGTGATGTTTTCCAGGTCCTGCCGGGCCTTAGCGAGGTCTGCAAGCTGGCTTGAAAGAAAATCGTACCGTTCCTTGGTCTCGGTAAATTCCTCCGGCGCCATGAGATTCACCTGCCCCAGATCTTTGAGGCTCCCCTTGGCAGCAGTGAGGTTCTCCCGCAGCTCCCGGGCAGGAGCAGTGATGGTAAAAATCCGCTCCTCGAATTCCATGAGGTCCCGGGAATGGGTTTCCCGGAAATTATCCTGAATGTTCTTAATCTCCGTCTCAGACTGAACCAGTTCCAGGTGTATCTTTTCCAGGCTTTCCTGGACTTTGCCGAGTGCGGCCATTCCCTTTTTTATAGCCGCCTGTTTACCCGCCACGTCACCGTTCCGTTTTTGGATATCCTGCTCTACCTGCTCCAGTTCCGCAGTCAACTGCTTGCCTTTCCCGTCAATAGCCGCAAGTTCCTGCTCCGTATCGGTGATCCGTTCTTGAATTTCCTCGAACCGCTTGCGATCCAGAAATAATTCATCCCGCACCGTCTTGAGCAGCGCTTCTTGGCCGGAAAGTTCCCGGCGTATCAGTTTGGCCTGTTCTTCTGCGGATTGGGCCTGAGTAGCCATCCTGACCCGGTTCACCCGCAGTTCCTCCAGGGTTGCCCGGTATTGGTCAATCTTGCTGCTCAACCCTTCGTTATCCCGGCGCAGGTTCGCGATGAGTTCCCGCCGCTGTTCCACTCCTTCTTTAGCGCTGCGGATCTGGGCGTCCAGGGCCCGTTTCCGGGTGATGATCCCTTCAGGGGCAAGGAATTCGTCGATAAACGAGGGAGTACTCTTTCGATACGCTTCAAAGAGGGCAAGGGCCTGGGCGGTATTTCCTGCCGCCTCCCCCAAGGCCGCGGCAAGCCCTTCGGCAATCCCTTTGAGGTCTCCTGCAGAAGGCAGGCCCTCTCCCGCGAGGGCCCGGTCTGCGGCGGCGGCCAGATCCCGGACCAGGGCCTCTCTGCCTGCTAAAAGGGTCTTGAGGACACCGAGGGTTTCGGTCAAACGGGCCTCGGTGTTCCGCCGTTCTGCTGCAGAATACCCCGCCTCTTTGAGGCCCGCATCCAAGGCAGCCACAATATCGTCGGTAATGGTTTCCAGGGCTTGCTCGTGCCGGGTCCGTTCCTGTTCAAGCCCTCGGATTTCTGCATCCCCCTTTCGCATGGCCCCGTCGTTATCCCCGATCCGGGAAGCGGTAAGCAGGATGTTCTCCTCAAACGAAGCGATGTTCCCGGCTATATCCTCAAGCCGCTTGCGAAGATCCCGGACCGTACCGTCCTGTTCCGCCGCATCTTCGGCCAGCTCCTCGATCTTGCTGGTTATGGTCCGTTCCCGCCCTTCATTCTGGGCCCGTTTAGCCCGGATCTCCTGCTGCTGCTCGGAGAGGAGCTTGACTTCCTTCTCCCGGGCGTTCTTCTCGATAGCCAGGCCGTAGATGTTCTTCTGATACTCGTCCAGTTGTTTTTCCAGGGAGTTTACCAGATCCATGTTCTCTTCCAGAGACTTGTTCACCCCATCCAGTTCCATTCTGAGCCTATCCCGTTCTGCGGTTTGCCGCTTGAGTTCCTCGGTCCGGGCATCCCGATCATATTTGAACTGCTTGAGCCTGAGTAATTGAATATCCAGTTCAAAGTGAAATATCTGGTCTTTCAAAGCCCGGAACCGGAGGGTTTTATCGGCCTGCACCTTGAGGCTATCGTAGGCCCGTTTCACCTCCCCTAAAATTCCCTCCACCTGGCGCATATTTTCTTCGGTCTTGGCGAGCTTTCGTTCCGCTTCCTGGGTTTTTATCTTGAACTTGGTGATTCCCGCAGCTTCCTCAAACAAATAGCGCCGTTCATCCGGCTTAGACGACAGAATTTGGTCGATTTTACCTTGTTCCATCACCGAATATGCGGTTTTACCCACCCCGGTATCCCAAAAAAGTTCCCGAACTTCCTTGAGTTTCACCTGATTTGAATTGATGTAGTATTCGCTCTCCCCAGACCGGTAGAGTCGCCGCTTGATCTGGACCTCAGGCATGTCCAGAGGCAAAAGCCCCTCGTCATTGGCCAGGGTCAAGGTTACCTCTGCCACACTCAGGGCCTTTCGGTTTTCAGTCCCGTTAAAGATGACATCCTCCATCTTCTCTGCCCGCATAGCCCGGGAGGCCTGCTCTCCCAGGACCCACTTCACCGCATCCACCACATTGGACTTGCCGCATCCGTTAGGCCCCAAGAGCGCGGTGATCCCATCCGCAAATGCTACTCGGGTACGATCGGCAAATGATTTAAAACCAAAAATATCAAGGTTTTTTAAAAACAAATATAAACTCCCTCCAGAGGGTTTAAGGCCCCTATATGGCAGTGGTAATAAGCTATCACGGCGCCCCTTGCCTCCAGCCCCTCCAAATTCGGGATAAACCTTCCAGAACTTTAGGGGGTCTCGTGTAAATAGACTTGTTCACTACCATCAGTTATTGAACAAGTCCCATATATCTCTAAGTAACGAAACCATGGTAGCATAAGTCCACTGAGTAGGCAAACCAGGTCCTTAAAGACTAGACTGGTATCGGGCTCAAGTCCGATACAACTCTACTATAGAAAATGCTAAATTAAGGAGGCCGTTTCACCGGGTCAACGGGTGAAACCGCCTCAAAGGACCTATACAAAAATGAAATGTATCGTTTATGGTTTCAGCCTGTTTATGCTCGGCAGCCTCATTGCCTGTGCAAGCCGGCAGCCGGCGCTCATAGCTGCAATTCCCACCATAGACCAGGACCGTTCGCTTCCCAGGCTGACTGAGCCTGTTCCGGGGAGCCTTGAGCCTTCAATCAGGACAGTCCCGGAAAAGCCCTCGGTCCTTGAAGCAGTGGTGCAACGGGTTAAGCAGTACACCCCGGAGATCAAAAAATATGTCTTCCAGGAAGGGGATACTATTCTGGTTAAATCCGATATGGGTCTTGAGGATCTGCCCGGGGTGGATGCTCAGGATCATCCCCCGGATACCCGCTTTGAGGTGGCCTATGATTTACTGCATGCCCAGCAGGTGGATGACGCTCGTTTCTGGGTGGATTTCTCGGTGAAGGAACAATCCACCGGGAGGGTACAGGAGGATCGGCTCTTATGGCATATTAAAGAGGATGCGGCAGGGCTGCTCTTGGCCTTTGATGATAATTATCAGGATGCCTGGGAACGTAATCTTGAGGTATTTGACCGGTACGGAGCAAAGGTTACGTTTTTTATCCAGGGGGACCTCTGTCCCTTTTGTTTCACCGCCCTCAGCAGGGGCCACGATGTGGGGTATCATACCCAACATCACCTCAATCTGACCCAGGTTTCCCGGGAGACCTTTTTTGCCGAGACCCTTGGGGCGCTGGATAGCTTCAGGAACGCGGGGATACCCTTGCGGTCTTTTGCCTATCCTTACGGGCTTTCGGAACCCTGGATGCATGAGGAACTGGCTCAATCCTTTAGGATTCTGCGGGGTTACGGGGTTACCTTCCGGGTTTACGATAGAGAAACCATCCGGAAAGGGTATATTTCCTCCAAGGCTCTGGACAATATTCTCTACAAAGAAGATGCAGACTTCGAGGCGGTGGTTACGGTTATGCTGCGGACCCTCAAATTTATCGGAGGAGAACAGATTCTGCCCTTGACCACCCATGATATTTCCGAAACCGCGGATTGGGGTATCAAACCGCATCGTTTGAAATATTTGCTACAAACCGCCAAAGACCTGCATGTACGGTTTTACCGGTACCAGGACTTTTAGGGACAGACCCCATCTCCGATCCCGGGGCCCTAGGGTTGGTGCCTGCAACCGCCCCTGTTCGGCTAGATTAATTTTGAGGCGATTCGAGTATTTGACAATCCTCGATCAATTCCCCATACTGAGGAGCTATAAATACGTATGAAAACAACCTTACTTCACCCGTGGCATGAAGCTGTGGGGGCACGGTTTACCCGGTTCGCGGGTTTTGATATGCCTATTCAATACCCCACCGGCGCGATAGAAGAGCATCGGCTCTGTCGCCGTTCCGTAGGCTTGTTTGATATTGATCACATGGGTCAAGTGATTATATCAGGCAAGGGAGCCGGGGAAGCCCTGTCCAGGATAGTGTCCGCTCCTATCCTGGACATGCACTTCCAGGAAGCCCGGTATGCCCTGTTGCTGAACGAAGCAGGAGGTGTCATAGATGACCTGTTCATATACCGTGTCGATGACCCCGGTCGAATTGCTAGGACCCTCCAGAACCCGTTCCGGGATATATGGTTTGTGGTGGTCAATGCGGGGAACCGGGAAACGGATGTGTCCTATTTCCGGGCTCAGATGCCCCCGGAGGTTTCGGTGGAGGATATTTCCGAGGAAACCTGCATGATCGCGGTCCAAGGACCTCGGGCGGTGGAACTCCTGGATACCCTTACCGGCGGGGAGGTTTCGGCGCTTCCTCGGAACCATATAAACGCCGGAACTATTGAGGGGATACCTGTGCTCATCGGACGGACCGGGTATACCGGTGAAGACGGGGCGGAACTCTTCTATCCCTCCGGTAAGGCCCAAGAACTCTGGGAGTATCTGTTCCTGGAAGCAAAGACCGGCGGCATTGAGGCAGGTCCGGTGGGTTTAGCTGCCCGGGATTCCCTCAGATTCGAAGCGGGTATGCCCCTGCACGGCCATGAAATATCCCCTGCCATTACCCCCCTGGAAGCGGGTCTTTCCTGGGCCTGCGATTTCACGAAGCCCTTTATGGGTAAAGAAGCCCTTTTAGCCCAAAAAGCCGCGGGGATTAAACGGAAGATCCTGACCCTCCATGTTACCGGAGGGGTTCCCCGGGAAGGGTATCCGGTTTTGAACCAGGCAGGAGCGGAAATAGGCTCCTGTGTGGCGGGAATGTTCTGTCCGAGTATCGGTACCTATTCAGCCAATGCCCTGGTAGCTTCCGAATACGCTGAGCCAGGTATGGGCCTGCAGGTCCTCATCCGTGGAAACCCAAAAGACGCCGTCGTAGTACCACGGCCCTTATATCCACCGGTTTATAAACGCAAAAAAGGAGCGAGTCAATGAAACTAGATACTCATGCCCGGTATGCAGCGTCCCATGAATGGATCCGTCCGGAAGGGGATAGCTTCGTAGTAGGTATTTCGGATCATGCCCAGCACAGTTTGGGGGATATTGTCTTTGTGGACCTTCCCCCTCTAGGAGCGCACTTCACCGCCAAGGCGAGTTTTGGGGTAGTAGAATCCGTCAAAGCTGCCAGCGATGTCTATCTCCCCTTAGGGGGTACGGTCATGGGGATCAACGAAGTCCTGACAGATCATCCGGAACGGATCAACCAGGATTGTTACGGCGAAGGCTGGCTCGTGCAACTGAAGGCGGATAATCCCGATGAGTGGGATGGGTTGTTAAGCCCCGAGGCATACGAAACCTTGGTGGGAACGGAGGAGTAAGATGCCTTTTATCGCGGTTACTCCTGAGCAGCGGAAAGCCATGTTTCAGGTTCTGGGTATTACGGCCATGGAAGAGTTGTTCCGGGAACTGCCTGAGAAGCTGCGTTTCCCGGAACTCTCCCTGGATGCGGGCTTAAGTGAACTGGAAGTGATCCGGGAGCTTTCTGGGCTGGCAGAAAAAAACACGCCCACCGATACCTGCCGGTGGTTCCTGGGTGCCGGCGCCTATGATCACTTTATACCTGCGGCAGTTGGGGCCCTGGCGTCTCGGGGCGAATTTACCACTGCCTACACCCCCTACCAGAGCGAGGTAAGCCAGGGGACCTTGCAAAGCATCTTTGAGTACCAGAGTATGATTGCCGAGCTTACCGGTATGGAGGTGGTGAATGCCGGCCATTACGACGGCGCTACTGCCCTGGCGGAAGGGGTGCTGATAGCCCTTAAAAACAACCAAGGCAAGAACCGGGTACTTTTGCCCTCGGGGCTCCATCCTGAATACCGGCTGGTCCTGGAGACCTACCTTGGGGCCTTTGAGCCGGTGATCGAAACCTATACCGGTTCCCCGGCAGCGGCAGCATCTGCCGGCGCTTCTTCTGACCTCGCGTGCCTGGTTTCCTGTTATCCTGACTTCTTCGGTCGTATCCCCGACCTGGAAGGAGCGGCGCAAGCGATCCATAACCGGGGGGGCATCTTTATCGTTCACGGGGATCCCATCATGTGGGGCCTGTTCAAAAGCCCCGGCAGCTTCGGCGCGGATGTGGTTACTGCCGAAGGACAGAGCCTGGGTAATGAACTCAACTACGGAGGGCCTTTTCTGGGGATCATGGCCGTTTCTCGTGAGCTTATGCGCCGTATTCCCGGCCGTATTGTGGGGGAAGCCCGGGACAGCCAGGGAAGGCGAGGTTATGTGCTTACCCTCGCTGCCCGGGAACAGCATATACGCCGGGAAAAGGCAGTGTCCAATATCTGTTCTAACCAGGGGCTGGCGATGCTCCGGGCATGTATATACCTTGCCCTGACCGGGAAACAGGGGCTTCGGACTATCGGGGAACTCTGTTGGCATAAGAGCCACTATGCCGCGGCTCAGATCGCCGGCCTCAAAGGATTTCACCTGGCCGAAGGCGTCTTTTTCAAGGAATTTCTCGTTACCTTACCGGGAGACGCCGAAGAAGCCGCGGAAAAGCTCTTCCAAAACCGTATTGTTCCGGGGCTTCCCCTGTCCCGCTATTACCCCGACAGGCCCAAGGAGCTGCTGGTATGCGTTACCGAGAAAAACACCCGGGAAGATATCGATGCCTTAGTGGGCGCCCTGGAGGAGGTATACCGGTGAACCCCTTTTTTTCCCAAGAAACTCCCTCGCTCTTTGCCCTGAGCGTACCAGGCAGGAACGCCCTGGCCCTGCCCAAGGGGGATGTCCCTGAAACCCCGCTGCCGACATCCCTGCTCCGGGAGGAATTGCCCCTCCCTGAACTGGATGAAGCATCGGTAGTGCGCCATTTTACCCGGCTTTCCCAGAAAAATTACTCCATAGACGGCCAATTCTACCCCTTGGGTTCCTGTACCATGAAGTACAACCCCAAGGTGAACGAAGCAGCGGCTCAGCTTCGGGGGTTTACCCGGGCCCATCCTTTGCTGCATCCGGCTCATAGCCAAGGGTCCTTACAGCTTATGTACCAACTCCAGGAGGCCCTCAAGGAGCTTACCGGGTTTACCGGCTTTTCACTCCAGCCTGCCGCAGGCGCCCAAGGTGAACTCGCGGGGATGCTCATGATCCGGGCCTATCACCGGTATCGGGGGGATCCCCAACGGAAACGGATCCTCGTACCTGATTCTGCGCATGGAACCAACCCCGCGACGTGTACTATGGCAGGGTTCACGGTAGAAACCATAGCTTCAGACCCGCGGGGAGCAGTGGATCTGGAGGCCCTTAAAGCCGCGGGTACCGGGAAAAACGCGGAGACCCTGGCAGGGCTTATGATCACGAATCCCGGAACCCTGGGGTTGTTTGAGCCTGAGATTCAGGAGATCCTCAGGATTATTCATGATGCCGGCGGCCTGGTCTATGGAGACGGGGCCAATTTTAACGCGCTCATGGGGATCATCAAACCCGGGGAACTGGACTTCGACGTCATGCACCTTAATCTGCACAAGAGCTTCTCCACCCCCCACGGCGGAGGCGGCCCGGGCGCAGGGGCGGTGGGAGCGGGCCCCCGCCTGGCCGAGTATCTGCCGGGCCCCCGGATTACCCGGCAGGGTGCGGCCTATACCTTTACCACGCCCCCCCGTTCCATAGGCAGGATGAAGGGGTTTTACGGGAATTTCAGCGTGCTGGTTCGGGCCTATACCTATATCCGACTCCTGGGGAAAGAGGGAATCCGGCGGGTTGCGGAATATGCGGTGCTCAACGCCAATTATCTCAGAAGCCTCCTCAAAGATGCCTACCCCACCCCTTTTGGGGCGGATCGGCCCTGTATGCATGAATTCGTAGCATCCCCGAATATAGGGAACGGCATCACCACCCTGGACATTGCCAAGCGGCTTATGGATTATGGGTTTCATCCTCCTACGATCTATTTCCCCCTTATTGTGAAGGAAGCCCTCATGATTGAGCCTACCGAGACTGAATCCAAAGAAACCCTGGATGCCTTTGCCGCGGCGCTTTTGGCCATTGCGGAAGAGGCGAAGACCCGGCCGGAACTGCTCAAAGCCGCGCCCCATCATACCCCGGTGGGACGGCTGGACGAGACAGGGGCTGCCCGGAAACCGATACTGCGGGTGAAAGCCGGGGCTCCCCGGAACGGTTCTATAAGCCCTTCCGGGGAGTTCCGGGGAGGGGAGTGAACCGGTATGACCCGGGGTATGTCCGAGGGGAGGGCCCTGGCCCTTACCGGTTTCGGGTAGGGGTTTCTGTATTCCATCGAACTCAGGGTAAAAATTAGTAATGAAAAATCCAGGCATTTTTCACTGTTTCAATCCACGCGCTCACATGAAACGCGACGGCGCCCTTACCGTGGGTTTAATACCCCGCCCCTTGGGGCGTAATACTGGGGGCGCGGGGGATTTGTTCCCCCGCATACGATACGCTTTCAAGGAGAAAGCTTCAATACCCCGCCATTCATGCGGGGATTCTTTATTGACAAAAAGGTTGGGGGGGAGGTATAATGGACTTGTTCAAGCACCCGGTGGGTGGTTGAACAACGCTAATAGAGCGGAAGTTAGGTTGAACCGGTATTATGAGAGACGGCAAAAAAAGGGTAACGGTGTTCTGATGAAATCCCCGCGCAGGCGCTTGTGCATTATTCCTATAGTTGGGGGGGGGGGGGGGGGGGGGGGGGGGGGGGGGGGGGGGGGGGGGGGGGGGGGGGGGGGGGGGGGGGGGGGGGGGGGG
>JAIRNP010000131.1 GCA_031258005.1 Treponema sp. | reverse complement strand
CCCCCCCCCCCCCCCCCCCCCCCCCCCCCCCCCCCCCCCCCCCCCCCCCCCCCCCCCCCCCCCCCCCCCCCCCCCCCCCCCCCCCCCCAACTATAGAAATAATAAACACGAACCTGTTCGGTAATCTCATCAGAAAACCTTTACCCTTTTTTGACGGCCTCCTGCGAGACCGGATCAACATAACTTTTTCTATAGTACATCTCCCGGATTTTTTTGTCAAGAAAAAAGACCTCGATTTTTCATTTTTTTTATATACAGGGAACAGCTGTACATATAGCAATTAAATAATTATTGCTATGTAATTATTGCAGGAAGGTACCTGAAGCGCATAACCCGATCCCTATTCCGCGAGTGTCTGGCACCCTGGTATTTAGTGTCTGACACCCGTTGCCCGTTGCTCCCGCTCCCACTCCGCTGCTTGTTCTACAAGTCCTGCCTTCACCGGATTCTCTCTATGTATTCCCGTACTCGCAAAGACTCCCTTCAAAAAGTGTCTGACACCACAAAACGACAAAACGTGCCTGGTACCGCTTCCCCGCTATTGGAATGGACGGCCCACCCGGACCGGACCTGGATTCCTTGGGGGCGTAGCCTTCCTTTCCCGGATATGGTACTATCAGCGTATGACCCTTTGGTTTGCCACGGGAAATACCCATAAACAAACGGAACTTGCGGCCATTTTATCGGGCCATCGGATTAAAATCCCCCGGGATAGGGGGCTATTTGATTTCAATCCCCCTGAAACGGGAAACACCTTTTTTGACAATGCCCTCATCAAAGCCCAGGCCCTCTACCAGGTCCTCAAGGAGCCGGTTATTGCCGACGATTCAGGACTGTGCGTGGATGCCCTTGAGGGCAGGCCGGGGATTTATTCTTCCCGGTACGGTGCAAAGGAAGGGGAAAACTTAAGCGCCTCAGCCCGCAATACCCTGGTTCTGGAAGAACTGGGGGATAGTCCTCAGCGGAGGGCCCGGTTCGTCTGCGCCATGGTGCTGTTCTTGAGCCGGGATCGCTTCTTGGCAGTCCAGGAAACCCTGGAAGGGGAGATCCTCCGGGAAGAACGGGGGAGGGGCGGTTTCGGTTATGACCCTATCTTCTATATTCCTGAACAGGGCTGTACCGTGGCGGAGCTTACGGAAGCGGAGAAGAACCGGATAAGCCACCGGGGAAAGGCGGGCAAGCGTCTGGCAGCCCTGCTTTCCACGACAGGTTCATGAGGTACGCACATGGCGGTTCATACCCGAATGTTCTCCGGTAATACGGGGGAGGCAGCAGGGGAATCCTTAAACGGGCCCCAGATCCGCGCGATAAAAGCGATTCGCGGTCCCGTGCTGATCATTGCCGGCGCAGGTTCCGGGAAAACCCGGGTCATCACCTACCGGATTGCCTATATGTTGGAACGAGGAATACCCCAGTCCGCGATCCTGGCCCTGACCTTCACCAATAAGGCGGCCCGGGAAATGGAGGAGCGGGTCAAAGGGCTTACCAAGAAGAAGCTGCAAAACTTGACGGTCAGTACGTTCCACGCCTTTGGGGTCAAGATCCTCCGGGACGAAATCGAGCGCCTCGGATACCGTAAGAACTTTTCGATTTACGATGAAACCGATAGAATGCAGTTGATAAAAGATAGCCTTCGGGAATGTAAGCTTTCCCCCGAAGGAGTAGACCTCTATGCCCTGGGGCAGCTCTTTTCCAACATTAAGATAGGCCGGCTCCACTGGGGACAAGGGGCTAATGCTGCCTTTGAACCGGTGTATGAGGAGTATCAGCAGTGCCTCAAAGTCTTCAATGCCCTGGACTTTGAGGATCTGCTGGTCATCCCTATGGCGCTCCTTGAGAGCTGCCCCGAAGTTCTGGAAAAATACCGGCGCCGGTATCGGTATATCATGGTGGATGAATTTCAGGATACCAGCTTTATCCAATACCGGCTCATGCGGCTCCTCGCGGATCCTGTAGAAAAGAATGTCTGCGTGGTAGGAGACGATGACCAGTCCATCTATTCCTGGCGGGGGGCCAACTACGAAAATATCCGCATGTTTGAACAGGATTTTCCAGGAACCCTGGAGATCAAGCTGGAACAGAATTACCGTTCTACCACCACCATTCTGGAAGCCGCCAATGGGGTCATCTCCAACAATACCAACCGGAAAGAGAAAAAGCTCTGGTCCGGGAATGGCGGCGGGAAGCCCATCCAGATCTTCACCCCGCAAAACGAAAGCGATGAGGCGGATTTCATTGTAGGGGAGATTAAGAAGATCCGCCTCACAGAAGGGCTCACCTACAATGATTTCGGGGTCCTCATCAGGACCAATGCCCTGACCCGCAGCATTGAAGAGGCTTTTTTAGCGGAAAATATCCCTTACCGGGTTTCCGGGGGAACCAGTTTCTTCCAGCGCAAGGAGATCAAGGACATTATCTCCTATCTGAGGGTCATTGCCAATTCCGATGACGATGTGAACCTCTTGCGGATCATCAATACCCCCCGGCGGGGCATCGGTAAAACCACTGTGGCAGCCCTCTCTGCATTAGCCCGGCAAAATCATTCCTCCCTTTGGAGCGCGATGAGTACCCTCAGGTATGCAAGCGACACCTTTACGGATCAGAGTTTCCAGGAAACCGACCATGCCGATATGGATAGCTTTATGACCCTCATTGAAGGATACAAGGAAGCCCTGCTGGGAAAACGGGGGCTCTCCCAAAAAGTCCGGGCTTTGATAGATGAGATTGATTATTGGGGCTACCTGGTTACGGAATTCAGCAAGAACCAACAGGTGGCCCGGTGGAAATTTGCCAATATCAGCTCCCTTATCGAATCCATGGGCCACTGGGAGCATGATCCCGACAACCTGGACCCTACCCTCTATCCCTACCTTAACCGCATCAGCCTCATCACCCGGGATGATGGCCTGGGGGATACGGATAAGGGCAAGGTAAACCTGATGAGCATCCATGCGGCCAAAGGGCTGGAATTTCCCGTGGTTTTCATTGCCGGCGCAGAGGATGGCATCATCCCCCATGCCCGGAGTCTTGAAGAAGGGGATGGAGACCTGGAAGAAGAACGGCGTCTCTTTTATGTGGCCATCACCCGGGCCCGGGACAAGCTCTTTATCTCAAGCTGCCTGAAGCGGCGGCGCCTCCAGAGCATTATCGAGTGCAGCCCCTCTCCGTTTCTTGCGGAGATCCCCTCCCGTCTGGTGGAATACCCTGAGGCCAAGAGTCCCGGGGCCTGTGCCGCCGAAGCAGAGGATGTCCTGGCCTTGCTTAAAAACCGATTCACCTGAAGATCCATGTATCCTCTTTTTTGTTTATCCTGCTATAGACATATCCAAAGTTCTATAGTAAACTGAGCCTGCTGTATAAAAAACAATGAAGTTTTGTCCTGTTATTTTCGGCCATATAAAAGAGGTGTTTTATGAACGAAATCACATTTATTACCTGGAAAGATACGTATTCAGTAGGTATTCCGCAAATTGATGAACAGCATCAAGAACTGGTGCGGCTCACCGCGGATCTTTATGCAGCCTGTACGCATGGTACTGATGCAGGCCAGGTTTATTTCACGCAGGCTATCCATGACATTGTGCGTTATATACATATTCACTTCTCTGCGGAAGAAAAAGTCATGGAACGGATTGGGTTTCCAGACTTAGCTGATCACAAGAAGCAGCATGAGAATTTTGTGAAGAAAGTGCTGGAAGATGTGAAAAGGTTTGAGAGTGGCAAGACAATCGTGCCCAATACCTTTGCCCGGTTCCTCCGGGATTGGATATTAACCCATATCGCTCAAGACGATCAAAAGTATGGGAACTACATCAGATATTTTAAGAAGGAATCCTTAGCAGCAGAAGTATTTATCTCCTCGGAAGTAACCAGGGACTAACCTTTTACAAGTTCTCGTAAGATACAACCGCCTAGTTTAGGTGAGGTATTTGTTATATCTTGTTCTATATAAAGGAGTTTAAAGATGGAAAAAGAGGTTTTTGTGGTATGGGAAGATCGGTATTCGGTGGGAATCCCCTCTATTGATGAACAGCATAAGGAACTGCTCGTGCTGACGAATAAGCTGTATGACGCTTGCCGGGAGGGTGAAGAAAAAGCCCGGATCTATTTCAAGGAAGTGATCCGCAGCGCGGTAGATTATGTCCAGTTCCATTTTACCTCGGAAGAACGGATCATGGAGCGCATCAACTTCCCTGAATTGGCGACTCATAAAGTACAGCATACCACTTTCGTCAAACAGGTTTTGGAAGAAGTGAAGAACTTCGAGCACGGCAAGACCTTCGTGCCCAATAACTTTGTTCGCTTCCTGCGGGATTGGATATTAACCCATATCGCCATGAGCGATATAAAATATGCAGACTATATTCGTACCCTTAAAAAACAGGGAACCTTGAAAAGCCTTATCAATTAAATAGTATCTGCAATGATGCGTGCATTTGAACCGGTCTCTCCCTTCAGCCCTGCAGGGGATCAGGGGGAGGCTATTCAGGCTTTGGCAGCAGGTATCAAGGCCGGGGATACCTATCAAACCCTCCAAGGGGTTACGGGTTCGGGTAAGACCTTCACCATGGCGAAGATCATCGAAGCGGTCCAGATGCCCACCCTCATCATCAGCCACAACAAAACCCTGGCGGCCCAGCTTTTCCGGGAATTTCGGGGGTTTTTTCCTCATAATGCCGTCGAGTATTTTGTGTCCTACTACGATTACTACCAGCCCGAGGCCTATGTGGCGAGCCGGGACCTGTATATCGAAAAAGACGCTTCGGTTAATACGGAGATTGAGCGGATGCGACTTTCCGCTACCCGGAGCCTCATGGAACGGGAAGATGTGATCATCGTGGCCACGGTTTCCTGTATCTATGGCCTCGCTACCCCGGAGATTTACCGTAAAATGACCGCTACTTTTTCCCGGGGAGAAACCATTGATGTGGAGGCCCTTACCCGGCGTTTCGTGGAACTCCAATACGAGCGCAATGATGCGGTCCTCGAACGGGGCCGCTTTCGCCGGCGCGGGGATACCCTCGAGATTTACCCTGCCTACTTGGAGGAAGCCTACCGGGTGGACCTGGATTGGGACCGGATCGAGCGGATCCGCCGGGTCAATCCCCTATCCGGGGAAGTCCTGGAGGAGCTTGATCGGGCCGTGATTTATCCGGCGAAACAGTTCGTCATACCCCAAGATATGATCCGGCATGCCTTGGAACGTATTAAAACCGAGCTTGCCGAACGGTATGAGTTCCTTAAAACCCAGGGCAAGTCCCTGGAAGCGGAACGGCTCAAGACCCGGGTGGAATACGATATCGAAATGCTTACTGAAATGGGGTATTGTCCGGGGATTGAAAACTATTCCGCGCCCTTGGCAGGCCGCGCTCCTGGTTCGGCTCCGGACACGCTGATCGATTATTTCCCCAAGACCCCTCATGGGGCGCCAGGGCATCTCACGTTTATTGACGAAAGCCATGTAACCGTGCCTCAGTTGGGGGCCATGTACGCTGGGGATCGAAGCCGGAAGACGAACCTCGTGGACTACGGCTTTCGTCTTCCCTGCGCCCTGGATAATCGGCCCCTGCGTTACGAAGAGTTTGTCCAACGCCTGGGTAAGACCGTGTTTGTTTCTGCCACCCCTGGCAAGACCGAGCTGGACCAGTCAAAGCGGGTGGTGCAGCAGCTCATCCGGCCTACGGGATTATTGGACCCGGAGATAGAGGTCCGCCCCAGCGAAGGGCAAATGGAGGACATTTACGGGGAGGTTCGTCGCCGTATTAGCGCGGGAGAACGGTCCCTGATCCTCACCTTAACCAAGAAGATGGCTGAAGATTTGACGGATTACCTTTCCGGTCTGGGCCTCAAGGTTCGGTACATCCATAGCGAAGTAGAAACCATTGAACGGGTGGAAATTCTGACCCAGCTCAGGCAAGGGGCCTTCGATATTTTGGTCGGGATCAACCTGTTGCGGGAAGGGATAGATCTGCCGGAAGTTTCGTTTATTGGGATCCTGGATGCGGATAAGATCGGTTTCCTCCGTTCCCTTACGAGCCTGGTGCAGATCATAGGCCGGGCAGCCAGGAACGCCGCGGGAAAGGTGGTGATGTATGCGGATCGCATGAGCGATGCCATGGACCAGGCTATTGCCGAAACCAGCCGCCGCCGTCAGATTCAGATGGCCTATAATCAGGCCCACCACATCACTCCGACTACGGTGAAAAAGGCCATTGCCGACATTCTGGTGCGTCATGCCACAGAAGAAAAAGATGCGGCGGTGCTGTCCATAGAGGTTCTCAAGAAGTCCTACAACCTCCTCATTCCAAGTCAGCGGAAACAGCTCATTGCGGCTTTGAACGGAGAGATGCTGGAACACGCCAAGAAGCTGGAGTTTGAGCAGGCTGCGGCAATCCGCGACGAAATTGAGCAAATCACCCACATGGGCACGGTATAGGGTGTTTGACAGAACACCCGGATCCCCGTACAGTGAGGCATGGCTCAGAGAAAAGGTTTTTTAGTTCCCCTGGTCATTACCTTGGCCTGTATCCTAGGAGGGCTTATCCTTTTCCGGTTCAAAACTCCGCTTCCTAACAGGGCTCCCCCCGTGCAGACTGATGCTCTAGGAGGCACGGTCCTCCAAGCACCCCAGGAAACCCCTCCCCTACCGGATGCAGTATCCGCTTCCACCCTGGGGATGAATCCCGTGGCCCGTATAAAAAGCGGGAATAATCCTCTGTGGTTTGAATTGGGAGCCGGTTCTGAAGGGCCTATATGGATCCCTGCTCCTGCTGAAGCCTCCCTTAAACCCTTTACACCCTGGCCCTTGGCCACATGTATCACCGGTATCGTGATCCAGGATGATCGGCTTACCCTGGCGGTAAACCGAGAGGGGTTTCTTATCCTCCTCCCTGAACAGGATAGGAGTATCGGCCTGTACCGTATAGCAGATGTCCCTTATTGGGAAAACTACACCGTAGGGTCCCTCTTTGTATTCGAGGGTACACCGGCGGTTCTCCTCTATCGGGATACTTTCTTTGCTGAGCCTGCTGGGGCCCCTCCGGACCCCCCGGTCTTTGTTCCGGTAAAAGGGAGCGCCCGGCCTGTGGGAAGAGCGGTTCCTGCCTTTGGAGCATTGCTGCCTTCTGATGGGTGGGAGGTGGAAAGCCTCAGACAAGGGCAAGACGGGTATTGGTATTACCGGGGGATTCAGCGGTCTGCTGCACCGCCTCAAAGCGTATATATGCGCAGTTCCGATCTGACTCTTCCAGGGGAAGCGGTGTCGGCCGGGGCTTTTAGAAATTCCGCGCTTCCTGAACCCCTGGACCATGCCCCGCCGGTCTTGCGTCTGGTCTTGGACGCGGTTTTTGACCTGAGCGGCCGGGATCGGCTCAATGT
>JAIRNP010000112.1 GCA_031258005.1 Treponema sp. | reverse complement strand
CCCCCCCCCCCCCCCCCCCCCCCCCCCCCCCCCCCCCCCCCCCCCCCCCCCCCCCCCCCCCCCCCCCCCCCCCCCCCCCCCCCAATACTCAAGGCATAACTCGCCCCGGGCAGTTTGTTACGCAGCGTGCACAAAAAAGTATAAATATTTATACTGTACGAACTGCGTTCGAACCGAAGGTTCCCGGATCCCCCATGGTGGATCCGGCTCCGGGCGCATCCTCCTCCCGTCTTTCCCGGTTCACTTATTCATTGTTCATTGGTTTCTTGCCCCGACTTCAAGCCTCGATCACGCAGAAAAAATGCCGCAGGGGTATTTTTTCTGTGAGGGTCTGTCAAATGTTATTTGACATGGCAGGCTTGAAGCGGGGCTTTTTATATCCCGCATAAGGAGGGAAATAAAGATGAAAGCAAAAGGTAATTTGCGTAGGGCGCTGTTTGGCGTAGCGCTGGCGGCCCTGGTGGGGGCCTGTACCCATGAGGTGTCGGAGCCGGAGGTTCCGGCAGCGGCCACAGGAAAGCTCACCGTGAGCCTGACCCTTGAGGGCGTGGCGGCAAGTGGGAGCGCGGCCCGGACCGTATACCCGGACCTCAACGGATTGGTCTATAGCCTGAGTTTCGAGCCAACCGAGGGGGGCGCAGCCCACGCCGCAGTAGCGGTAACTGGGGGGAGCGCCACCATTGATGACCTGGTCGTGGGGACCTACACGATTAGGGCCACCGCAAAGCAGACCGGCGGGGACACCGAGATAGCCATCGGAACCAAGACCGGAGTGGTGATAAGCGCCGGGGCGACCGCATCCGCGAGTATCACCCTGGGGCCCAAGCTTGACGGGGCCAACGGGATCTTGAGCTATGACATTACCGTCCCAACAGCCGGCGACGGCACCCTGACGATTACCCCCACAGCGGGGACCCCGGGAAGCGTGAGCACCGTAACCCTGAACGGGGGCTCCAATCAGGCAACCGTAACCCTGGGTCCGGGCTACTACCTGGTCCAAGCTACGCTGAACTTGGGAACCAAGAACGCCGGGTTTACCGAGACCGTTCACATCTATTCCGGGCTGACCAGTGCCTTGCCCGCGAAAGTGTATAGCGATGAGAATTTCACCGAGCCAGCGGTGGTATCGGCCTTTGACCTGACCACCCTCTTTCCCGCGCCGGTAACCGATGCGGCGCCGGAAACGAATTTTGATGCGGCGCAGTACACAGGGAGCATCCAGTGGAAGGCCGGGGGCAGTGCCCATACCGGGAATTTTGCGGCCGCTACGGAGTACACCGCGGAGCTTACCTTGACGGCAAAGGCTGGATTCACCTTTACCGGCGTGGGGGCGAATGCTTTTTCTCATGGCACTATAACCGGAACGAATGTGGCGGATAGCGGGGCTGTAAGCTTCACGTTCCCCGCAACCGCAGCCCCACAACAGGGATCCCTGGGGGTGAACATCGGGTTTGCCTATGGGGATATTACCGTAAGCGGAGATAACGGGACCAATACCATCAAGCAGGCAGGGAGTCCGAACAGCCTTGAGTTGAGCGTTACAGGGTTTGATGGGGTAGTGTGGTATGTAGACGGGAAGGAAACAGCCCTTACGGGGAATCCCATTACCCTGAGCGCGGCGGATTACGCGGAGGGGCCCCACTCCATTTCTTTTTACGGGACCAAGGCAGGGATACCCTATTCGAGGGAAGTGGTATTTACTGTGGAGGCGGCGACACCGCCAGGTGGCGGCGACGGTGTCCTCTCTAGCGTAGCCGCGGTTGCGACGTATCTTGCAACTGCCACAGGCGGAACAAGCGAGGCGGATCCCGTTTCCCTGGAGGTGGCCTTGAACTACGACACCGACGGAGAGGCCCTCTTGAACGCCATAGAAACCGCGGGAAAGTACGTTACCCTGGACCTGTCGGCGTGTACGTTGAGCGGCACGGTGTTTAACCCGAACTTGAACAGCAAAAACAACAACGGAAAAACAAAGGTCCTGTCCCTGGTCCTGCCCAATGCGGCGACGAGTGTTACGCAAGGAGCGGGTGTCGCCTACGCCAGTTTCAAGGAATTTTCCAAGCTCAAGAGCATCGAGAGTTCCGGCATAATTACTATCCAGCAGAAAGTTTTTTCCTACCCCGCCTTGACCACGGTGAACTTCCCGAATGCTACAATCATCGAAATAAACGCTTTCGAGAGCTGTAGCGCCCTGACCACGGTGAATATCCCGAATGTCGAAACCATCAACATGTACGCCTTCCAGAGCTGTACCGCCCTGACCACGGTGAACTTCCCGAAGGTTACAACCATCAACATATCCACCTTCGCGTATTGCAGCGCCTTGACCACCGTGAATCTAGCGGGGGTTACAACCATCAGCTCTAACGCTTTCGAGAGCTGTAGCGCCCTGACCACGGTGAATATCCCGAGTATAAGTAACATCCCGCAACTCTCCTTCCTGGATGCCTTTAAGGAAAATGCCGTAGTTACCATTATCATGGGCAGCGCGGCTCCCGCGCTGGGGAACGGTAAAATATTCCAGGGTGTCAACGACACGGTTAGGCTTACCATACAGGTTCCCTCCGCCGCGACCGGGTATGATGATACATGGAAAACCAGGTTGCTGAAGAACGGCGGCATCACCAGCGCCAACACGACCATTGTGGCACAGTAGGAGCTAAGGGTATTCCATGGGGGTTTGCGCCAGGGTGCAGCATTATTCACAAGACAGGAGGAAATGCACATGAAAACTTTTGTGAGGTTCTTCACGTTTACCGTAGCCCTCATGGGCCTTGTATTCACTACATGCAAGCTCGATAGTAACGAGCCTGACCCGGTCATCACCTACAGGGCGGTGGCGGACGGCAGCAGCGAGGCCGCTTCCACGGCTATCACTTTTACCTTTGCCACGGCCCTTACGGGCCTTGAGGCCGGGGACATTACCCTGAGCAACGGTACGGGGCAGCTTACCAAGGGAGCGCTTACCCAGGATGGGGACGGCAGGGTCTGGAAGCTGGGCATTACCGTACACAAGACCGGGACCGTGAAGGTTGCCATCGGCAAGGCGGGGATTGCGGAAGGGGAAACCGAACTCACCGTGTATAAGGAGCCGGACATTACCTACACGGCCACGGCGAACGGATCGGACAATACCGAGACTTCCACAACGATTGCCTTTACCTTTAACAAGGCGGTTGAGGGGCTGAGCGCGGAGAACATTACCCTGAGTAACGACACAGGGGCGGCTACCAAGGGCGCGCTTTCGGGCAGCGGGACAAACTGGTCGCTGGGTATTACCGTGCAGACCGCCGGGCCCGTGAAGGTCCGCATAACCAGGGACGGGATTGAAGGAACGGAAAAGCCGGTACGGGTGTTCAAGGCGGGAGAAGAAGCCGGGGACATTGCCTACACCGTGGCCGCAGACGGCAGCGCTACTGCGGCTTCCACCCAAATTACCTTTGCCTTTGACGCAGCGGTTACGGGGCTGAGTACGGAGGACATTACCCTGAGCAACGATACGGGGGCCGCCACCAAGGGCGCGCTTTCGGGCAGCGGGACAAGCTGGTCGCTGGGCATTGCCGTGCAGACTGCCGGGGCCGTAAAGGTTACGATAACTAGGGACGGGATTGAAGCCGGGGAAAAGCCGGTAAAGGTGTATGCGGCCCCGGCCCCTTCCGGCCCGGCCCTTACGAAACCCATAGACTTGTACCTGTCGGAGGGCCTCACCCGTGAGGAGTGGACCGGGCAGGGTACGGCAACGGAAGGCTGGGTGTTAAGCGTAGAAGAGCAGGCCACGGTCTATGTGGCGGCGTACAAGGAGGCGGCCCAGGCCATTACGGTGAGCGGGCAGGACCAGGCCCTGGTCGGCACGGCCGGCGCAGTGGACAACATTAACGCGGGGGAGGACTTCGCGGTTTTTACCGTGAAGACCGGAGACCTGGTGTTTGACGGCGGGACGCGGACCTTCACCCTGAACGTGGAGGAGGAAGGCGGCGCGCTTCCCCGGAGCGTAACCGTAACATTGAAGGTGAACACCAACCCCACCGGCGCGGCGGTGTTCAAGCTGGCAGACCGGGATGGGGAGGGTGTGGAATATCTGGAACGAATAGGGGGCGATTTTGACGGGTTCCTGGCGGCGTTTGAATGGGTGGAAACCAACGCGCAGGCGGATACGGAATACACCATCCGGGTGGAAAAGGACGAGCGGGATGTTCCCCATCTGGTAGTGGGCCTAAACAACGCGGAAAACGCGACCCTGCGGCTCAAGGGAACCCAAGATGGCATCAAGACCCTGTACCCGGTGGATCTTGTCGCCGTCCAAGGGCAAGAAATACCGGTAGTAGATGCGAGTCGGCTTGGATACGGGACTACATTCTCATTTATCCAAGTTGGCGGGGGGAATGCCTTGCCCACAGTAACCTTTATCTTGGGAAGCAACATCGCCATCCAGAGCGGGCGAGTAATAGGTGGAGGGAGAATGTATACATATATACTTAATGTCCTCTATAACGCCACCATAGTACTGGAGAGCGGCTCGGTGATCCGGGACCACGACAATACCCTTAACTCCAACAGGCTTATCTTTATGCAGGTCAAGTCCCTCGGCGGTGGCGACAAGGTTGGAGGAAACGGCAAGCTGCTCATCAAGGGGGGGGCCATTATCAATTGCAAGATCGTGGACAATAAGCCCTTGATAGATATGAGCCTTAACGAAACCTGGTGGGAAGACGGCAGTTTTTACCTGGCTCCGGGTAATGTCTTTACCTTAAGCGACAACAGCAGCAACCTGATAGGAACCACTACGGAAACATACCAGGAGGTCTTCATTGATCTTACCGAGTATCTTGCAAGCGGGCTGAAGCTGCCGCGCGTGCCGCGTCCTTAATGAGGGGCGCGGAGGCTGCGTTATAGAAAAAACATGCCGCCTTGTGGCGGTATGAGCTATTTTTTAAGGAGTGTTTAATGAAAACACAAGAAAAACAGGCGGGAACGGAGTTGCTCCTTTCCTACATCGGCATGGATATGGGCTACAACCGAGGTAAGCTCATGTTCGTCGCGGGGGAAGAAGACGCGGCGATCGGGGATGTGGGGACCTTGGAATCCCCTGCCCTGGGCGCGACGATTGATCCCAGAGAGCAGGACCCGGTCCTTTTCTCTTACCTGTACACCGCGAGTAATCAGGGCAGCCTGCAGCAGTTGGTGGCCAAGCTCAATGCTCCGGCCGGGAATCCCGCGCGTTTCAGCGTGCTCATCCCCAATGTGAACGGCGGCTGGGTTACCCAAACAACGGATGTTACCCTGGTGTACCCGGACGGAACGAGTGTCATTAACCCTCATGGTCTCGCCCAGGATGGGAACACCTTGTACCTGATGGACTACGAAACCACCAAGATCGCCATCGTGGACGCGGTGCTTCTGCAGACCGCTGCGACCGGCACGCCTATCAAGGTTCAGAGCTTCGATGTGAGCGAGCGCTGGAAGCCTAGCAATGCCGGCAGGGGACAGGCGGTCATCATCCTTGAGAAGTTTCTCTACGCCCTCTTCATCGATGCCGATGCGGCCGCGACTGCCTTTGACTTCAGCATGCTCTTCAGGCTGAACCTAACCAGCCCCCTTACCTACAATACCCAAACACCGGTGGGGATAAACGCCCAGTCCATCATCCCGGTAAACGACGGATCCGCGGTGCAGCTGCTCATCCCGGCCATCGGCGGCCCCCAGTCCCTGACCGGTGCTACCAACGGTACGAATTCCAACATTAGCTATGTCGAAGCCGAGGCCCAGACCTGGCCCACCCCCCAGGCTCCGGTAAAGGTTACCGGGGATCCCACCGTCACCCCGCTTCTGTCTTACGACATTCACGCCGTGGCCGCGGGCATGCGGGACGAGGACAGCGCCCTCTTCATCCTTACCCAGATCTACACCACCACAAGCGGCAGCACGGTATCCCCTGATGGCGCACTCTGGCGGATCTACCGGACCACGGTAGATGATTTCTTAAATATCAAGGATGGAACCACCCTTTCCGCCGCGGCATCGGGAACGTATCCGCCGTTGACAGTGGTGGACGATGGTTCCGTTGCCGCCGGTATACTCGCTGGTATGCTGGGTTACGGCATTTCTATGTGGGATATGCTCTACGAGCAGGTTCCCGACAACCAGGACGACGAGGCAGATCGGCTCTGGGTGGCGATGGGTACTCCCATTCTGATAACCCGCGCGGGGGACGGCCTATACGGCGATCCGGGTTACGGTTCACCCACGGCGCTGTTCAAAAATCCCTACGCCGAATTCGGCTACATCGGTGGGTATAACGTCAACATGGGGGCTTTTGACCTGCTCGTCGAAACGCTGAACCAGGCCAAGCGGGGCGTGTCCCTCAAACGGACGCTCCGCAAGACCCTTGTTGCGCCCAAGCCCACGGAAGAAGTCATCGCGGCGGCCCAGGCCAAGGCAGCCGAGGGGAAAGGCGGCAAAACCAAGTAACCGGGAACCGGTACCAAACCGGGGCATCCGGGTGCAAACATGAGGCGTCCGGATGCCCCAATGCGGTATGGTGAGGCCAACCTAAATCGTATGCTCAACTCCTACTCGCCCACCCCAGATGCCCTAAGCATATATCACATAAGGAAATGATAGGGGATGCCTGGGGGCCCCTTTCTATCGAACTCACGTTATATAAGGAAAAATAAGGAAGAAAGATATGCCTATACCAATACAAAACCCGGGCCGGTCCCGGTGGATTGCGGCGCTGCTCCTCTTGGGGGCGCTGTTTTTTTCCTGTGAACAGCCCGGGGGCCTCACAAATCCGGAAAAAGACCCGGACGAGAAAGACCCTCAAGAAAGCCTGGGTTATACGGTCTCAGCAAACGGCGAGAACGGCGTGGAAAGTTCCACGGCCCTGACCTTCATCTTTGACGATGCGGTGCCGGATTTAGCGGACAGCCACATCAGCCTTACCAACGGGACCGGCGCAGTTACGCCCGGAACCCTTACCGGGGGAGACAAGACCTGGACCCTGCCCATCACCGTGGGGCAGGCCGGAGACATAACCGTGCAAGTAGTAAAGGAGGGCATTGCCACCGGAGAAAAGACCGTGACCGTGTACCTGCAGGGGACCACAACCGTGCTTTCCTGGACCGTAACAGCCAACGGCACGGCGGATACGGAAACCACCACGGCCCTTACCTTGACCTTGAGCGGCGCGGTATCAGGATTGACCGGGGATCATATAGACCTCAGCCCCGGTACAGGTAGGGCTTCCCTGGTGGACCTCTCCGGCAGCGGCCAAAACTGGCTTATGCTCATTGCTGTGGAACAAGCCGGGACCCTGAGCGTCAGCATCACCCATGAGAGCATTGAAAATGGGCCAAAAAGCGTAACGGTCCATAAAGGGGCCGAGATTCCCCCACCGGAAAAGGTGGGCATCACCATTCTTTCCCCCCCGGACACCACCTACTACGGCAGGAATATGGCCTTTGATACCACGGGCCTTGAGGTGGCCTTTCTCTACAGCGACGGCTCCACCGAGGTCATCCCTGTGGGAGGCTATACCGTGGGTGAGCCGAACATGAGCCGGTACACCACCCAAACCGTTACGGTTCGGGCCGGGGGCTATGAAGCGAGTTTCACGATTGATGTGGTCAACACCGACAAGGTCCTCCTGTCCCTCATGGTGAACGGCCCCACGAACAAAGTCCAGGCCCTGGGTAAGGAGTTCGACAAGACCGGCCTCGTGGTTACAGGACATTTTTCCGATGGTTCCGAGAAGGACCTCTCCAATCTGGCGGCTCTTGTGGGGTATGACAAGTTCCGCCGAGGGCCCCAGGCCGTGAGCGTTAAAGTGAACGGCAAGACCGCTTCCTTAAGCGGCATCACCACCCGCATTGGCGAAGAGGCGTATCTGGAGATATACACCGGGTTCGGCATAAAGACTACCTTTATTAAAGGAGAGACACTCACCGCCGAAAAAGCGAACCTCATGTTTGAGTTCAAGCCCGTGAACGACGGGTATCTCGCGGGTATCCGGAATCTCTCCCTGGAAAACGGCGGCCTTCTGCCGGAAGATTTTAGCGCCCTGGTGGCAAGCTACAATCCCCAGCAACCCGGCAAACAGACCCTCTCCATCATCCTGGACGACAGGCCTTTTACGGTTGACTTCTATGTGGTAGACACGGAGCCTGCGGCATGGTTTGACTTTGGCTATATGCGCCACGCCGGAGACCCGGCAGGCCAGGGCCCCGGGGCAGGCAAGTACTACGCCCAGCCCAACGAGACCCTGGTCATTGCGCCGGTGCGCTACCTCATCGGTTACAACGAGGATAACAGCGACGCGGGGGTAACGTACAACTGGACGGTTTCGGGCAATGTGGACTACACCACCAGCAGGGCCGGGGAACTCCTGCACATCACCCCCCAAGCCGTGGGAACCTATACCATCAGCGTCAGCGTCAGCGGCAGGAATTTCATCACCGGCAGCGCCATCACCAAAACCGCTCAGGCGGAGTTGGTCTGCTACACCAACTCCCTGCCTGCGGGCGCCTTCACCTCCCCCCTGAAAAACTTCGGCCCCGGGCAGATGTGCGAGGGCGGCACCGGGTACGGCTGGAGCCTGGGCAGTGTCGGGGGCTACGAGGTCTGGGCCGTGGAACCCCGGGCGAGCTACGATATCCCCGGCAATCCCCTCACCGGCTGGCGTGAACCCGGGGTGGTGTGGATGCAGGAGGACATGAACGGCAACGGCTTGCCCGACGAGATGTGGTACGAACTGCCCGGGGGCGATGAGACCCACCCCATCCGGAAGAATCAGATCACCCGGCGCTATGCCATCACCTACTTTAAGACCAACGATCACGGTACGACAAACGAATATGGCCAGAAAATCCGGGAGGTCTACTGGGTGGACTCCCGTGGTCGGGCAGGCATGATCCCCGGCGGCTTCCCCACCCCCTGGGGTGTGATAGGCGACCGGGTAACCTACACCGGCACCCTGCTCAGGGATGATGGCGAAATCTTCTCTCCCAACTACAACATGGCCGATCTTGACGGGTATGTGGATTGCACCGGCAATATCGCCTTCCCGGTCAGCAGGGCGGTACGGTCCGACGGTACTCCCGCGAATCTCTCGGCGGTGAAGTTTCTCCGGGTCCAAACCAGCCTTTTCCGCTACGGCGATATTTTCGGCGACGTATCCACGGAGATCCCCTGGGCGGACTTCCTGCCTGACCAGACCGGCGGTTTCCCCATGCCGTAACCGGCTTAATCCCCGCAGCCCTCCTCTGGGGGGCTTTGTGGCGAACCCTGCGGGTTCGCCACAAAGTCCGTATACCGGATCAAGGCCGCTGCGTACCGGGCCTTCCGGCACCGCCGGGAACGGCTGTTGGGCAAAAAGAAAGATTCCTCCTAAGCAATGAGCATAACATGCCCGGCCGTTTATGCTGGTGCAGGTCATTAGAGGTCTCCTAAAGAAAAGTCCCCGATTATCTTGTATCCTTTGCCATCCCGAATGACGTCAAGCTGCCTATCCGGGAAATAGATAGGCAACTTGTCCCGGATGATCCCTGCCGCGGCATCCATGAAGGTTTCAAATTGCTCTGGAGGAACCCTTTCCAGGGTGGCAACCCTGCAGGAAACGAGATACCCCCGGCCCTGCCGGGAACCGATGCCGAGGGTAAAATCCGGGGCTATCTCGAACAGGCCGTCCATTTCAGGATTAGCGGTTTCGTTCCGTTTTGGCCGGTTGGGATGCAACGGAAAACAATCCCCCCACCGGGATTCTAAGACTTCATCAACCTTATGGAAAAGCGCTTCCAAGGTATCTGTAAAGACCTTGAGTTTTGGATGCATACTCATCAATTATACCCTTGCAATGATATGTATGGTTTTTATGTTTTATGCGATACCGCGAACTAAACAGGATGGATCTGACGCTTTGTCTTTTAGCGGCTATAACCATAATTAGACGAATCGTCATTGTATTTTAAATGTACTATTTATCAGCAGTTCAAGCAATCACCGGGCCAGCGCATATAAAATCATAATTCTATACAGAATAAAGAATTAATAAGTTATATACCCTGGCCCTGGGAAAGGGTATACCCCTTTCCCAAGAGAAGAACGGGAAGAAACCGCTATCGGCCTGGAGCGGGGCGAATCCATGGAGTATTGCCAAAAGACTGGGCAGAAGCCCTTCCCCGGTCAGCGGCGCGGGCTTCGTGTATTGGGGAACCGTGCAAAACGGACGGGAAGAGCTGCACCGGCCGGCGGTGTCCTACTGCAAGCTACCTATCCCCAACAGCCCCGCTTTCACCGCCTTCGCCCGGGGCAGCGCGAGCAAGGCCAAGGGGGACTATGAACAGGCGCGTCAGGACTTTAACGAAGCCCTGCGGATCGATCCCAATAACGCCGTCGCTCATTACAACAGCGGAAATATGTATAGCCAAAATAGGAGTGTGTAATGGCCACAAGAGGGATTATACCCGAGCTATCGCGGACTTCGAAACCGCGTTGCGGCTTGATCCAAGCTTAACGATGACCAGAAACAATCTCCAAGCCGCCCGCCAGATGCAAAGAGTCGCGCAGTCCCGCGCCCCCTGCGACAGCGGCGCCGATTGCAGCGCGTACTACATCCGGCAATGGGTACAAGTAACGCCGTGGAACGGTTACCGGCAGGGGTTCTGGGTCCCCTGCAACCCCGTAGGCTGCACCCACTGCGGTACCCGATAACCGTTACATGCAGACCGCGGGAAAGACCGCGGCGGGTACAGAGCAACTAACCCGTAGGAGGTAACACGTTCAGGACTTTGCTACCTGTTAATCAGATTTTTTGAGTTTTTACGCAGTCTGGGGGAGGAGAGGAGGATAAAAAAAGCGCCCGCTTGAGCGGGCACTTTTGGCATGGGCTTTATTTGCTGTACAGCGGCAACTCGTGGTAGTGGGTGTGGAGCAACTTATGGGCTACTTCACTACCCGGCGACTTCAGGAATTCGCTGTAAACCTGGGTGATCAGCGGATTCTGATGGGAACAGCGAATCTTTGACTGTTCGTCATCTTTGTAGAGTCCGGCGGCGCGCGCCGTGCGTACCTCGTCGATCGCGCCGTAGGGCTGGCCGCCGCCCGCGACACAGCCGCCGCGACAGGCCATCACCTCGATAAACTGCCAGGGCGAAGGCTTGCCTTCCCTGCGGAGTTCGCGAATCTTTTCAAGCACAGCCTCTATGTTGCCCATCTGGTGGGCAACGCAGAGTTTTATCTTTACGCCGTCAAGGTCAACTTCCGCTTCCTTGATACCTGCCAGTCCGCGAACCGGCTTAAAGTTTACATCGCCCAGTTCTTTCTTGGTAACAAGGTAGTAGGCGCTGCGAACAGCCGCTTCCATGACGCCGCCTGTCGCGCCGAACAGCGTCCCGGCGCCGGTATACGGACCGAGCGGGCTGTCAGCCTCCTCGTCCGGCAGATTCATTACATCTATGCCGGCCTGCTTTATCATGCGGGCAAATTCGCGGGTCGTTATCGCTATGTCAACGTCCCAGCCGTGCCCCGCGCTCTTCATGTGATCGTCACGGTGGCACTCCCACTTCTTAGCGGTGCAGGGCATTATCGAAACCGAGTACACCTTATCCGGGTCTACACCGGTCTTTTGCGCCCAGTAGCCCTTTATCAAAGCGCCCAGCATCTGCTGCGGGGATTTTGCCGTTGAGAAGTTGGGGATGAAGTCGTTGAAGTATTTTTCCATGTAGTCAACCCAGGCGGGGCAACACGAGGTGATGAGCGGGATGTCTTTAGACTTCTCGGTGAGCCGTTTTACGAGTTCGCTGCCCTCTTCCATGATGGTAAGGTCGGCGGAAAAGTTTGTGTCGAACACCGCATTAAAACCCAGCCTGCGGAGCGCGGCGTATATCTTTTTTGTAGCAATCACGCCGGGTTCAAGGCCGAACTCCTCCGCCAGAGCGACACGCACGGCGGGGGCGAACTGCACGGCGGTGGTTATCGCCGGGTCCATCAGTTTTTGCCATACCTTGACCGTATCGTCCCGCTCGTAGATAGCTCCCACCGGACAATGGGCCGCGCACTGACCGCACTTGATACAGGGACTGTCCCCCAAAGGGGTATCCGCTGCAGAGGCGATCCGGCCTTTGATACCTCGACCCAGGAATTCCAAGGCCCACACGTTCTGCATACCCTGACAGACCTTAACACACCGTCCGCACCGGATACACTTCTCCGGGTTGAGCACGATAGCCGGATTGGAATCATCAATGGAGAGGCCGTTCAGCACCTTTTTATAGGGAACTTCCCGAATACCAAATTCCTCAGCCAAGGTCTGGAGTTCGCAGGAACCGTTCCGGGGACACTGGAGACAATCACTGGGATGATTGGACAGAATAAGTTCCACTACCGTACGCCGGACGGCGATAATCTCCTGATCATGGGTGATGACGCTCATGTTTTCCGATACCGGGGTGGTACAGGCTCTGACCATCTTGGGAGAACCTTCCATACGGACAATACATATCCCGCAGGATGCCCAGGGGGGAAGGTCCGGATTGTAACAGAGGGTGGGAATCTTGATGTGGACTTTTTTAGCCGCATTCAAGATGGATGTGCCTTCCTCAACTTGAAGGGGTATGCCGTTTATTTTAAGGTTTACCATTGCTTTCTCCTTCTTTTTCCTTAAACCCTAAGGACCGCGTCGAATTTGCAGTTTTTGAAACACTCACCGCACTTGAGACACTTGGACTGCTCGATAGTATAGGGTTTCTTCTTCTCCCCGGTGATGCAGTCTGCCGGGCAATTCTTGGCGCATTTACCGCAGCCCTTACACTTTTCAGGATCAATCTCATAGCGGATGAGATTCTTGCACTTACCTGACCGACACTTCCGCTCATGGATGTGTTCCAAGTATTCCTCTCGGAAATTCTTCACCGTAGATAGGGTCGGATTCGCCGCAGTTCCTCCGAGCATACAGAGGCTGGCCTTAGCCATGGCTTTGCCGATGGCTTCAAGCTTGTCCAGGTCGCTTTCTTCCCCGTTACCCTTGGTGATTTTTTCCAGAATATGGAGGATCTGGGTAGTCCCGATCCGGCAGGGAGAACACTTGCCGCAGGACTCATCCACACAGAAATCCATGTAGAACCGGGCCACATCCACCACACAGTCGTCCTCGTCCATGACGATCATGCCCCCGGAACCCATCATCGAACCCATGGCCGTAAGGCTTTCATAGTCGATAGGGGTGTCCAGGACTTTGTCCGTGAGGATACCGCCGGAAGGACCGCCCGTCTGGACGCCCTTGAATTTTTTACCGTTTTTGATGCCGCCGCCGATCTCAAAGATGATCTCCCGCAGGGTGGTTCCCATGGGGACTTCCACGAGGCCGGAGTTATTGATCTTTCCGGTGAGGGCGAATACCTTGGTCCCTTTGGACTTTTCCGTACCGATTCCCGCAAGATAGGAACCGCCCTTGGTGAGGATAACCGGGATATTGGCAAAGGTTTCCACGTTGTTAATCACCGTGGGCTTTGCCCAGAGCCCCTGGAATGCAGGGAAAGGCGGTTTTGGCGTGGGCATACCCCGAAGCCCTTCGAGGGATCTGAGCAGGGCGGTCTCTTCACCGCAGACAAAGGCTCCTGCCCCGAGACGGATTTCAATATCAAAATCAAAGCCCGAACCGAGGATATTCTTACCCAAAAGGCCGTAATCTTTGGCCTGGGCCAAGGCGATTTCCAGACGATGAACCGCTAACGGGTACTCCGCCCGGATATAGACGAAACCCTGGTTTGCACCGATGGTCTTACCGCAGACGGTCATGGCTTCGATGATGGAATGGGGATCTCCTTCGATGGTGGACCTGTCCATGTAGGCACCGGGGTCTCCTTCATCGGCATTACAGACCACGTATTTCACATCCCCTTGGACCTTGCGGGTAGTATCCCACTTGATCCAGGTAGGAAAACCCGCACCCCCCCGGCCCCGAAGCCCGGATTTTTTGAGTTCTTCTATAACCTCTTCGGCCTTTAACTCGAACAGGACTCTTTCAAGGCCGATATAGCCGTCGGTAGCCAGGTATTCTTTAATATCTTCCGGGTTGATAAGTCCGCAGTTCCGTAATACCACCCGGAATTGCTTTTGATAGAACCCGATATTGGCTTCTGCAGAACCCTTGACCTGCTCTTTACCGGTAGGATCCTGGTAGAGAAGCCGGGATACTTCATGGCCCTTGACCACCTGTTCGGCGATGATTTCCTGGGCATCTTCGGGTTTCACTTCTACATAAAAGGAATTATCTGGAAGCACCTTAACAATCGGTCCCTTCTCGCAGAATCCGAAACAACCGGTCTTAATGATCTGTACCTTATTTTTAACCCCCTGTTTCTCCGCTTCAGCGATCAAGCCCTCATAGATCTCAACCCCTTTGTTGGACTGACAGGCGGTTCCGCCACAGGTAAGGATGTAATGAGTACAGCCTTCCCGCTTTCTAAATGCTTGCTTTTCGGAATCCCTGAGTTTCCGCAGTTCTTCCAAGCTTACGTGTGCCATACCTTCCTCCTCAACCTCGGCTTCTGTATTTTTCGATTACCTCAGGGAGTTGCCCTTTCGTCATCTTCCCATAGGTCTCACTTCCTACGGTTATAACCGGCGCAAGACCGCAACAACCGACACAGCGAACCGGATCGATGGAGAATAATCCATCCTCAGTAACTCCTCCCTCGCTCACACCTAAAAGACGCTGCGCTTCTTCAATAAGGTCCCCTCCTCCCTTAAGGTAACAGGCAGTTCCGAGACATATAGAAATCCTATGCTTTCCCGGTTTGGTGGTCTTAAAGAAATGATAAAAGGTGATAACCCCATATATCCGGGCCATAGGAATACCGGTAAGCACCGCGAGTTTTTCCGCAGCGGGACGGGAAATATAGCCAAAGGTTTCTTGGGTTTTATGCAGGATCATAATGAGACTACCGGGTTTTACCTTCCATTCATCAATGAATGAGAGCAGTTCCTGAGGAAATTCGAGGTCCCCAGGAGAACAAGCCCTGTCCTTTGCAAGCGATCCACTTGCTGTTGTCATACATACCTCCATTCGTAATTAAAATTGTCCGTAAGAATAGGACGACATTGTTCCATTTCCTTCATACCGAAAATGGTTCAACCCTGAGATTTTTATATGCTTAGGTCATTGAGTGAGACCAGGGAATTGATAGGCCATTACGTTAGACCTGTAGATTGAGGTCATTGAGTGAGACCAACGGTTCAGCGCATAAAACATAGAGAGAAATATCTTGTGCGACCCTCTCAGCATGAACCATTAAAACTTATTTTATATCCTCTCATAAAATAACGCAAGCAATTTTTTTATGTATCTCCTCTTTTTCCAAAAATCAGATTTTGAAAAAGTACCTGGATTAAAGGTAAGGAAAAATCCAGCCCTTGGGCTAGTTTTTTCAAGGTTTTTTCATCGAGACCCAAGGTTATGCCTTACATTTCTGGATAATACCTTGGCCTATCCTCCAAGTTCAGTTCAGCGCATTTCCGCAGGGTATTTCGGTTCGCTGCCTGGGGATCACGAACATACCATGAGCACCGGGTTTCCTGGTAAAACGAGTATGCCCCAGCACTTGAAGAGACGCATAACGCCCTTCCCCATGGTTTTTGGGGAGAGATTCCCGCTTTCTTTTTGGCTTCAAGACTCCACCCCGGGAAGTACTTCTTGTTTAGTCCCCTACCTTGAACTTGTCGTTTCATGATTCGTGGGAGGATCATAGAGCTCTATGCGGGAGGATTACATAGCTATATGTGATCCTCTCACATAGCTATATGTGAGAGGATCACATGAGTATATGTGGGAGGACACACTAGCTCTATGTATGGAGCCGGTTCTGTTTGTACCGCTCGGCGACAGGCGGGCGAAGGAAGGCGCCTATCTTGCCATAATTTCTCCGTTACCCCTTACTTCGATTTTATTCCACCTTGAATTTTGACACCTCCTGTACCAGTACTTCGATGTTTTCCTTGTTCTGGCCGCTGATCTCATTGACCCGGTTTACCGCCGCGTTGATTTGATCCGCACTGGTTGCCATCTCGTTCATCCCGCTGCTTATCTCCTGGGTCGTAGTTTCAAGATGGGTGCTTTCCAGGATTACCTGCCGGCTCCCCTCAAGCATCTCCGCAGAACCGCCTTTCACCATCTGGGTCGCATCGTTGAGCTGGCCGATAGCCTCAAGGATCTGCTTGCTGCTGGCGCTCTGTTCTTCCATGGCGTTCCGGATGTTTTCTTCCTGTTCCGATACGGTCTTTACCCCCTTGTCTATAATCTCGAATTTGTCGAGCACGTTTTCAGTGGATTTGGTTATCTTGTCGATGGAGTCCTTGATCTTTTTGAGGACCGTGGAAATGGTCTTGGACTGTTCCCCGGAATTTTCAGCCAGTTTACGGATCTCATCGGCCACCACCGCAAAGCCCTTGCCCGCTTCCCCCGCATGGGCGGCTTCAATGGCGGCGTTCATCGAAAGCAGGTTGGTTTGGCTGGCTATGTTTTCCATTACCTCGTTGATCTCAAGAAGGCCCTCGGATTCCTTGGCGATTTCCTTAATATCCTCGACCACTTCCTGGAGGCCCCGTCTTCCCACCTCGGAGGAACCTATCAATTCCTTCACGTTGTTCGTGTTTTGAATCAGGGTCTGGGTAACAGACTGGATATTGGCAAGCATCTCTTCAATGGCTGAGGAGGACTGGACGACGCTGGTACTTTGGCGGGCCACATGATCGTTGAGCCGGTCGATGTTCACGGTGATCTGTTCCATGGTTGCGTTGGTTTCGGTAACGCTGGCGGACTGGTTGAGTATCCGGCCTTTGATACTCTTAATATGAGCGGTTATCTCGTTGATGGCCACAACGGTTTCGGTCATATGGCTGGAAAGCTCGTTCCCGGTGTCGAAGAGGCCGACGGACTGGTTTTTAATGGTAAGCACCAGGTTTTTGATCTTCTCCAGGGTCGCGTTGAAGTACCGGGCAAGGTCGCCGATTTCATCCTTTGACTGGATGTCAAGGCCTCTCGTTAAATCCCCGGCGCCTTCGGATATGTCTTTAAGGGTAAGGGCCACATGGACAATGGGCTTGGTGATGCTTCTCGCGACCAGGTAGATGATGACCGCGGTGAGGACCGCGGCAATGACCGCGAGAATAACGGTAAAGAAGGTCATGTCCTTAATATCCGCGAGGATCACCTGCTTATCCGTACCCAGCATCAGCGCCCAGTTCACCCCGGTTTCGCCGATGGTAAAGGGGTAGAGGATCAACTCCAAATCTTTTTGAAGAACTTCCGAAAATCCCTGGAATCTCTTTTTTTGGCCGTATATCACCGCGTTATGGACCGCGTCGATATTCCCGCTGTATAACGTGCTGTGGGTGTCTTGGAGCAGCTTCCCGACTTGCTCCGCTACGCCGCTGGCAATAATGAAGCCGTTATGGGAATAGACGGTCATGGCGCTGATGTCCGGGTTGGTCTTTATGGTATCATCCACCAGGGGCTGGGTATAGGAGGTATCCACATTCACCCCAACCCGGCCTACCACCTGATTGGTCAGCCGGTGAATGATCGGCGCGCTGATCTTGACGGTATAGGTACTCCTGCCCGCCATGACCTGGGGTATGGGATCATAGATCCGTTCTTTCCGCGCCTCCGGGCCGTTGGCCACACCCATGACGGTCTGTACGTCGTCGTAGGTCAGATGTTCAATCTGCCCGGATCGCCGGGTAAACCAGTCCGCGTACTGGCCGGTTTCAGTATTGCCGGGCAGTCCGGCAAAAGCATCGTCCCAGCCCGGGTCTATGGTGTTGGGCTTAAAAACCGCATACACCGCTATGATCTGTTTCTCCGTTTCCAGGACCGACTGGAGGATCTGATTAAATCGGGTGCGCTGCCTTCCCGGATCGGTTTTATCAAAATCGGCCATCATACCGGCCAGGGTATTCACCACCCGCAGGTAACCTTCGTACCGCATCTGAATAACCCGGGCTTGTTCCGCAGCAATCCGTTCCTGGCTTTCCTGGGCAGTAGTCATCTGCATTGCGGAAGCCCGGTTCAGTAATATGATAGAAATAGCCGCTACTGCCATAACCAAAACAGCAATAACAATGATGCTTAAACGATACCTTAATTTCACAATAACTCCTTGCAGTAAGCTGGTATCTTACCATGATTTCCCCGACCATTGGATTTTATTCAAACAAAACCTCTGCTACAAGGTTCTTCTCCAGGTTCTGGATATAGGCGGAAGGGGAAATGATTGGACTTGAGAGATAACCCGCTTGGTTATCTCAAGTCTCCCGAATAAGGCGGATTTCCGTAAAAAATCCGGCTTTTTTGCTCTTTTTAAGCGGTATTTGTTCAGAAAATGATGTTTTTGAACAACCCTCGTGCGTGCTTGTTGTTTTTGAAATGATACACCTTGCTCACTCCATTAGGGGGTTTCTTTTATTCTACCTTAAATCTCGACACCTCCTGTACCAATAGTTCGATGTTTTCCCTGTTCTGGCCGCTGATCTCATTGACCCGGTTTACCGCCGCGTTGATTTGATCCGCACTGGTTGCCATCTCGTTCATCCCGTTGCTTATCTCCTGGGTCGCGGTTTTAAGATGGGTGCTTTCCTGGATTACCTGCCTGCTCCCCTCAAGCATCTCCTCCGAACCGCTTTTCACTATCCGCGTCGCATCGTTGAGCTGACCCATAGCTTCCAGAACCTTGCGGGGGCTCATCGGCGGCCGGCCTCCTCCCGGTTTTCTCTGATAATCCCGGTTTGAATCCCGCTCTCTGTGGGGCAACAAGGGCTCGGCAGCGTTCCAAAAGGCGTCGCTTATTTCCCATGAATGTTCCTGTTTCATCTTTCCCCTCCTTATTTCTTTTATCGGAGGGTTCCTCGCTCTTATTTAGGCATAAGTCCGTTCACAAATTGCTGTGGAAAGCTCCAAAATTGCCTGCCATTGGGCATCCATGGACTTGATAAGGGCAATCTGATTCCGGCAGCGGTCAAGATTATGCCCCGGCCGGGCCGTCTGGTAATAGTGGTCCCCTTCAAGGTAATCGGTAAGAAACCTAAGCCCCATGATCTGGGTTATGTTCCGGCCGGATTCGGCAATCAGGGCCTTTTCCGCGGGCAGGAGAAATTCACCGGCCTCGGACAGGTACCCGCCGATAAGGGCCTCGAAAAGGCCGCCGTCAAATACGACTTTGGAGAGGTCCCGTTCATCCTCCTCGGCCCTGGTCGTTACGGTGCGGATAAGATCCCCCACATCAAAGAGGCTCGTGCCGGGCATCACCGTATCAAGGTCTACCACACAACGGGCTTCGTTATCCATGTCATCAATAAGGATGTTGTTCATCTTGGTATCATTATGACATATTCTTTCGGGAATACCACCACCTTTTAGCGCGCGAATCAGGACGGCGCCCCGTTCTTCGTTCTCCCGCATAAAGGCGATTTCCGCTCCGACATCCTTTACCCGCCCACAGGCGTCTTTTGAGACGGCATCGTAAAAGCGGGTATACCGCTTTTCCATGTGGTGAAAATCCGGGATCGTCTCGTGCAGCCGGGGTTCCGCAAGGTCCGCAAGCTGTTTCTGGAAGCGCCCCACGCTCTTCCCCAGAAAGCAGGCCTCGGCCGGGGAATGGGCCACTTCCAAGGAGTGAGTTTCCTCAATAAAAAGATAAGTCCGCCACCAGCCGCCCGCGTCGTCCCGGGCCCAGGGCTTCCCATCGTGGGAGGGGACCACGGAAAGCACCCGGCGGCTTCTGTCAGGCACGCCTTCCCGTTCCAGTTTTTCCGCGATATGCCTGGTTACCCGCTTGATGTTCTCCATGACCTCGTTCGGCCGGACGAAGACCTTCTCGTTGATACGCTGGTGGGTGTACCGCACCCTTACCCCGGCCTGATTCCACCGGGAGCGGTAGGTGTTGTTGATATGGCCCGAACCGAAAGGTTCGGCAAACTCAAATTCGCCGTAAATAGCAAACCGGCCCAGGATTTCCCGCGGCAATGATGAACAACCGGTATCCATGAACAACTACAGAACCTCTTAACATATCATAAGGACAGAATTTGTCGAGCAACAACATCCTATTCATTTTTGACTTTTTCCGTCTGATTATCAATAGACAATCAGGCGAAAAAGCCGGGGTAATTAGTAGAGTTGTTCAATAACTTCAGTTATTGAACAAGTCCATTATCAAACGAGTATCATCTCGCTAAAAAATCCGGTTCAGGCAGATCTATGGGCGACCGGCACCCGTAATGCAGCCGGAGGGTCTTGTCCCCGCACTTGTAGAAATTGCCGCGCATGACATAACCGGCGCGCGGCTCGAATGCCGGGAACTAACACCCCAGGAAGCCGAACGGAATACGGTATTCCAGAACTGAGGTTTTTGAACAACTCTATTATATTATGCCACCTTTACCTACAGAGAAGTGAACGCCGATGCCCTGCGTATCACCCCGGTAACAGGGCATCCAGGTCAAGTTCTGCAGCAATACAGGGTACCGTAATGCCCCAGTTCTCCAGCACTTCAGGATGCAGTTCTCCAAATACACCGATAGGCTCGGCTCGGTACCGGATCACCGCCCCGCGGCCTGGAATAAACCGGGCGTCTTGAGACGCTTCTAGGGTGTATTCCCGGGCAATATAATAGAAAAGAGTCTGAAGCTGCCCCGCGATAGTATTGAACGTGGCATCCTTATCCGCGGTGAGAAAACCCAGGTATTGCCGGGTACAGGTACCGTCGTTTTCTCGATCTTCCCGGTAGGCTACCTTGCCGATCTCGAAGATCCGGTGGGGATACCCGGAATGGCCTGACCCAGCCTCACTCATTAAGAGGGAGGCTACTATCCCGTCCCGGACATATTCATAGTGTTCGGACATGGGATTGGCAATGCGGATTATCCTGCTTCCATCCCCTCGCATCTTATCCACCAGGTCCTTTCGGGAACCCAGGTAATTGTAGATCATCTCCTGGTACCCCATACCCACAAAAATTGCTTTCACCTTACGGCTAAAAGCGGTAATCGGGGTAAGCCTGCCTATGGTGAAATCCCGGGGGCGCTCAGGGGTAAAGGTACCTAAGCCCCGGCCTATCATCACGTCTTCGGCTACATCTGCGGCATGAAGAAAGTCGTTCCGGTATTCTGGAGGGTAGAGCCAGATACCATCGGTCTCCCCTGATTCGTCCTGTTCACGGCCTTGCCCCTGTTCAGCCCGGCATCCCATCCGTTCCAGTGCGGCAGTACAGGTAGTTCCATCGAGTTGCTCTCCCAAGAGTTGCTGTATCCGTCCTAGAGAACAGAAAATCGGTTCCTGAAAATAGTAGGGACTGGTAAAGGCGCGACCAAAGGGGGTATCATAGGCATATACCACCTCTACCGGTTCGATGGTGTAGCCTTGGTCCGCCAGATCACAGGCCATGATAGAGGCTGCCAGGCTTACCGAGGGCATATCCGTGCCGGTGATTTCCACGAAGAGATCGGTATCCCCCACTTGTACCGCTCCGAGGTCTGCGGAATTGATGATCGGCGGATAGGATAGTATGGCCCCGGCCGCATCGATCAGGAGGGGGTGCAGCGGTTCATGTTCCTGGATAAAGGCATATTCCTTGCCCTTAGGATGCTGCTTGAGTATCTCGGTCAGGGTGAGGGGTACATCCCATTGGAGGGGAATAAAGGATACGGCATCGGGATCCACTGCTTTATAGGTGATAGGCCAGGTAATAGCGGCAATCCGGTACAAACCCATGGAGATCGTCCGGCGCTTGCGCCCAAAATTCCAGGCCAGCTTTTCTTGGGTTTGGATCATATCCCGAAGTGCCGTATCGGTGATCCCCTTTCCAACGGCAATGAACCCGGCTAAGTAAGGCCGTACTCCTTGGACGCTGGCCTCTACGAGTACGTGCTTCTGGGCCTTTTGCCTGTTTCCCGGGGATGAGAAGAAGGGGTACTGCGGCCGCGCTCCCCCCCGGTAGATCCGAAGCTGCCGAGCACAACCGGCAGTACCCCAAAGGTCAGGTCTATTGGTGTCGTTGAGTTCGATTTTGAGGGTTCGTTCCGCTGCGGGGAGGTTTTTATCCGAATCCTCGTCCAGTTCTGCCTTGGCACAGCTGAGGGCTGTTTCGAGGGCAGACCGTGATTCCTCCCCGGTTTCCGGAGTATCCCACTGTGCCAGCGCATAAAACACTGCTTCGTTTACTTCAATTTTAGGCATGTTGTTGTTCCTGTAATGGTATCAGTATAGACCTGGCAGATAGTTTGATCTACCTAGTAACCGCTTAAAGCATCCCCGGGGACCTAAACTGTAATCCACAGAATCAAGCGGGTACTCCCGGTACGCCAGCAAAATATACAGCTTCATTAACCCGATCCATATTCCAGCGGGTGTCTGGCACTAAAACTCCGGAACCCGCCGTCGTATAGATTTGGTGTCTGACACCAGGGCCCGTGGCCCGTCGTGGCCCGTAGTCGTAGTAGCTCAGTTGGCTTTTGGCTTGGCTGGCCGGCTGCGGTCAAACGATGCCGGGAGGTTCGTCTAACAAATCAGTCTGCCCATGCAGCAGACGCTGATATAAACTCCCATACACCCACTCCACAGCTCGCTCCACAAGTCCTGCCTCCACCGGATTCTCCTCTATGTATCCCCTCACGCTCAAAAACTCCACCACCCCTCGGATTATCCGTGAATAGAAGCGATCCCCCCATACATGCCCGGTCCGATGATGCGCCTTATTCCACGCCTTGGCAAAATTGCACTTTACCCATTGCATTATCTCCGATAAATTAGCCTCTCTTCCGGGCTTTATCAAAAAATGGATATGATTTCCCATAATGCAGAAATCCCACAAGCGGAAATGGAACTTCCGCTTCAAAAAGTGTCTGACACCACAAATTTTTTGTGGGTCAAGTTTAGCTCGGGGACGAAAGGTTTATGGAGGGGTACCGGAAAACCCCAATTCCGCCAAGGCCTTTTCAGCTTCTCCGATTTCATCATAGGCTTTAGTTTCATGGGCATAGATGATCGAATTTTCATGACCTTTGCCGAGGAGGAGGACCAGATCCTTGGGCCGGGCCAAGGAACAAGCCTTTCTGATGGCTTGAGGCCGATCAGGAATCAGAAACAGATCCACTCCCTCCTTAGCCTTGGAAACACCCCGGGCAATGTCTTCCAAAATCGCCATGGGATCTTCCCCTCGGGGGTCCTCGTCAGTAAGCACCAGCAGATCCGACCAGGCTGCCGCAATCCGACCCTGTTCGCTTCGCTTGGCGGTATCTCGTTCTCCTGCAGAACCAAAAAGGCTGATGATCCTACCGCCCCGGGCGTCCAGTCGTTCCCGCAGCGGCGGAAATATGGTCTGAAATGACGACGGGGTGTGGGCATAATCCACCACCACTTCAAAAGGCTGGCCCTGTTGAATCCTAGTCATCCGGCCCCGTACCGGCTTGAGGCTGGGTACCAAGGGGACAAGTTCCTGCACCGGTATGGAGAGGAGTTCCGACAGGCTTAAAAGGCTGGCGAGCACATTGCCTGCATTAAAGGCCCCGGGAAGCCGATCCCGTATATCCAGGACAGTGCCGGTCTTACCAATATACACTTCGTACCAATTCCCCCCGGGGCTGCTGGAGATCTTTTTCAAGGTAATATTCGCTTCGATGCCCTTAGTACTGTAGGTATAGGTGATATGTTTGGTGGATCCCGCAAAATACTCCGCGCTGGGGTCATCGGCATTGACTACCCCAAAAGAAGGAACCCTATGGAAGGGCTTAGGAGGAAGGCCCTGCCGGGGCACTGCTTTATGATGATCGAACCGATCCAGGGCTTGGAATAACCTGACCTTATCCTGCCGGTACTGTTCCCAGGTACCGTGAAATTCCAAATGTTCCTGGGTTACGTTGGTCATCACTCCCACATCAAAGGCCACATCTCCCAAACGGTTGGTCCGGGGGGATAATCCGTGGGAACTTGCCTCCAGGATCGCATATTCCCCCCCATGATCCCGAATATCCCTCAGGACCTTTTGCACTCTCGGCGCTTCCGGGGTGGTCTGATGTTCAGGATTCCAGTACTCACCGGTTCCGTCGTCGTACTGTACCGTAGAGATGAACCCTGCCTTCTTGCCTAAAAGTCGCAAGAGTTGGTAGATGAGGTACACAGTGGTACTCTTGCCTTCGGTACCGGTTACCCCGATAACGCGAAGATCCTGGGAAGGAAACGCATAAAAGGCATCTGCCACAGGACTCATAGCAAACCGGGCATCCTTCACCCGGATATACCGGATCCCTTGCTGATATTCCCCCAGTTCATGCTGATAGATAATCACCTGCGCCCCTCGCTGGATGGCATCAGGGATGAAGGTATGGCCGTCTACATGGAGTCCTGGCAGGGCAAAATAGAGATTTCCCCTGCTTACGGTACGGGAATCATAGGCTAAACCGGTAACAAGGGGGTCCGCCTCGGGGAATCGGGAAGCAGTATCCCTATATCCGGCCCTTTGGGCAATTTCCGGGGTAAAAAAATGAGATAATACACGTTCCATACGAGGTAAGTGTAGTCCCAATGAGGTACCGGGTAAAGAGGTAAGAGAAACGGCCTTACCCTTATCCAGTCTGATACGTTTCTCTTGCCGGGAACCTTTGTCAGGGGTTGGATTGTCGCCCGGCACGTCGGTCCCCGGTCAAGGCGGCTAAACTTGATCCACAAAAATTTTGTGGTGTCAGACACTTTTTGAGGGGCGGGAATACATAGAAAGAATCCGGTGAAGGCAGGACTTGTGGAGCAAGCAACGGGGCAACGGGTGTCAGACACCAAATCTTACGGAACACCACGGAGTTTTGGTGCCAGACACCCGCAGTCCGCCGGTCCGCGGAGTAAAGACAATATGGATCGTGTTAATGAAGCTGTATATTTTGCTGGCGTACCGGGGAGTACCTCGTGTGATTCTGTGGGTCAAGTTTAGTCAAGGCGGTTATGGCTACACGGTCCCTTTTTCCACCACTACCTGTGGGGATTCCGGCATTTTTTCCAAATTGTACGTTTATATTCTTGACTATCTTTAATTGACTGTATATCCTCAAAGAACGGTATGTAGCTGAAGGGAAATCCTTTAAGGGGATTTCTCACAAGCCCTGGATGTATACAATAGCATATACCCAAGAAACCTCGTACAAGGAAACCTATGAAAGACCGTATAGACCTTTTGTTTATCCCCCCTGGAATTTATACCCTAAAGCGTCATACTCCGTATATTCCATGCTCAGGGCCGCTTCTGGGCCTGTGTTGTTGCTTGTACCGATGCATAAGCCTCGAATTTTTTCTCTCTTTCCCCCGTACGGACAACAAGGCATCCCTTTCCATTGAGGAGGTCTGCGCGGCCCTCAAAAACCGTGGGGGCTTCACCGGTAATTACCATGACCTCGTCGAGTACGTGAAGCAGTTCTTTGACGAGGCTGCGTACCAGCTCTGCGACGGCTTTGCGGTGAACACCGGGTATTTCTTGATTCACCTCAATGTGGGGGTGCCTTTGACAAGGTTACCGAAGGACACGACACCCAGAAACACCCCGCCAGTTTCCGCTTCCGCACCCTGGCGGAACCTCGCGGAGCATAGTGAGGTGGAGGTAGAAGGCTTGGCTGAGGTGCAGGGGTACATCGACGAGTGTATCGCCATAAAGGCAGAAGCGGTGAATGAGACCTTCACCCCTGGGAACAGTTCAGCATAGCGGGCCACAAGATAAAAGTGACAGGGGACCATCCTGAGGTAGGAGTGTACTTTTGTATCCGAGGCCGATGCAAGCCTATGGGTCAAGGCGAGCGGGTTTATACCGGCCTTCACCAAGGTCATCTAAAAAAGAAAAAATCTATGCCTGAATGGCTTAGGAGTATATGATGAGTATAAAAGTTGCCCTTCGCCGCAGTTTGGATATAGAAGGGCTTATCAAAGAAATCGATCAGCCGCAAGTTAAGGCGGTGATTTATTTCTTTTCGGTTGAATTGGAGCGCTTTGAACCCCACAAGGCGCTCACCAGGGCTTTTCCCCATGCTGCCTGTATAGGGGCTTCCATGATAGGAGGCTGGTGTACTACCGGGGCAGGCGAAAAAGGCATCGTAGCCATGTCCTTGTCTTCCGATGAAGTGGAAGAAACCTGCATCGCCTTGCAAGAGGGGGTAAAGCAGGATCCTGCCCTTGCCACCCAGAAGATTATCGCCGAGTTAAAGCGGAAAATCGGCTACCGGAGACTCTACCCGAATACCTATTTGGGTCTGGTGTTTTTGGACGGACTGTGCCGCGGCGAAGAACTCATGCGCTGTTTTAGTTTGGAAAAAGGCTTTAATCTGAACCTGATAGGAGGCGCTGCTGCAGACGAGCTTACGTTTACGAAAACCCTGGTGAGTGCAGACGAAAAATGTTCCGATGACGGGGTGGCGGTTCTCGTTATGAAAATGAAGATACCCTTCTATTGTAATCATTATGTCCATTATCTTCCAACAGCTACCTCATTTGTCATTACCAAAGCACAGCCGGACAAACGGATCGTATGGGAGATAGAAGGACAAGACGCGGCCGTCTTTTACGCAAAAACTATCGGTGTTTCAGGGGTAGATAAACTCACCGCATCCCATTTCGCCAAGAACCCGGTGGGCATTGTTATGGAGATACGGTGTATGTACGCAGCCAAAATGCGGTTATTGATAGAAAAGGTTTACAGTTTTACTGCTCCATAGATGAATCAACTCAGGTACATCTCCTTAAGCAGGGAGATATAATCGCCCACGCCCGTAAATCCCTGGAAGATGCCCGTCAGTACCTTCCCCACATAGAAGGAGCCCTGTTATGTAACTGTGTGCTCCGCTATGTAGAACTCCAACAGCTTAATAAGATAGCGGAATTTAACCGGGTGTTTGATAAACTTAATTTTATCGGTTTTAATACCTATGGGGAAGAATACTTTACCCATCATAACCAGACCCTTACGGCAGTCTTTTTCGGAGCTTGAGCCATGAATACACCAGACCTTGCAGTCGCACCGCAACAGCAAAAACCTGTGCTCCCGCAGGATAGGTTCAGCCATAAGATGAAACGGCTGATTCATTACATAAACGGCAAGTTCAATACCGTGATGTTTCAAATCATCTCCCGAAGTCATAAGTTGCACACTACGATTATCTATCTGTACGATGCCTTTAGCCGTATCTCACGGGTGATGAAAAAGACCAATGCATCCTTTCAGAAAAACTCCGAGGTCTTAGTTGAAGTATCCAGCAATAATCAACAGTATATAGAAAAGGTTAATAACAATTTTACCGTTATTGATAAAACTTTTGACGATTCCTTTCAGTTGAGCGACGTCTTACAGGGCATTGCCAAGATTACCGGAGATAACCTTGCGGCTATCTATAATATTGCGGAGCTGACCAATATACTCGCCCTCAATGCCTCCATTGAAGTGGCTCGGGTAGGAGTCGCCGGTAAAGGTTTTGCCGTGGTTGCCCAGGAGATCCGTAAACATGCAGCCACTACCAAAGACGCTATAGAAACCATCTCTCAAAACATCAGGCAGCTTATCCTGCATATTGAAAGCCTCTCGAAGAAAATGACCGGTATGAAAGATGAGGTTAAAGAGGGAAAATCCCTGATGCAGCAGATGGTCGCATTAAGCAGTCAGGAATCTAGTAGGCTGATTAGACTAAAGTATCAAGAATGAGAGCCGATACTCTCATTAGGAGGGGAAACGGCAATGAGAGGAAAACAATATAAGGTTCTGCTTACCCAAGCAGAGCGGGAATC
>JAIRNP010000010.1 GCA_031258005.1 Treponema sp. | reverse complement strand
CCTAAGGTTGCGGCTTGTACCCCGAACCAGCCGATGCTTGCCACTGCGATAGGAAGGCTGGTAATGACTTGTGCGGCAATGGTTCCCATAGCCGCGCTTGCCGTATCGTGGATTGAAAGAGCTGTATCGCTGCTCTGCATAGAGCAGAGTGCCATATAGACTGCGACAATTCCATAGCCGATGATTACCGACAAGACGATACTGCCGATAGACAATCCGCTCTGGAGTATGCCTCCGATCATAGTCGCGGGAGCGCAAATAAGCGCGCCTACCCAGATACTCGCAACGCCTAGTATGCCTTTTTCTTGCTCAACGCCTTTCTTATTTGTATACATTATTAACTCCTTATTGGAAATAAGGTGAATATATCCTGTTCTTCACAAATGGTCAAGATGTGGATGTACGTGTCTGACACCCTGTTCACCCTGTCTTGTCTCACCCTTCACCAAGCCCATTCAATGTCCGCACCGGGAAAAAATAGCTTCAAAAGAGGGCTACGCGGTATATGCTGCTTTGGTGCTTGCCCAGTATCACCGCCATATAGGTTTTGGGCAATCCCATACCCTCCATTGCCTGTAGCGTCGAACCGGAGGTTCGCTTCCTTTCATCCGTGTTATAGTGTGTATACGGCATCGGCGGACCGAGGGTCCGATACCTCCGATAGGTTTGGTTGTGCAACTTTATTCTACCGTGTTTACGATGCCGTTTCTATACCTTCCTATTTTCGCACTTCAAAAAAAATTGGCCCTTTATTATACTTTGTCAATATCAAAATATTCAGGATAAACTCAATCCTGTAAAAAATATGAGTTTTTATGCCTTGATCCTGCTTATCTTGACCCGGGATCCTCTAGTTTTTTACCTTGGTATGGTTCTATATTCTATTAAGATGGCTTTACCATTTGCAGATATACCTTCATTAGCGCACCACGCCCTGAAAAAACCACCCTGGATTCGGGTTAAGCTGCCGGGCGGTGATACGTGGAAGCAGGTTGAAGGGGTCCTGGAAAAACACGGCCTCCATACCGTATGTGATGAGGCCCATTGTCCCAATAAAGGGACCTGTTGGGGAGCAGGCACGGCAACCTTCATGATCCTGGGGGATAGGTGTACCCGAAACTGCCGTTTCTGCGGGGTCTCCACAAGCCCCCGGGGACAGGAACTCCGAAAGGATGAGGGAGAGGAGATCGCCGCCGCGGTTCGGGAGCTGGGCCTGCGGTACCTCGTCCTCACCTCGGTGGATCGGGAGGATCTGCCGGATCACGGTGCCGGGCACTTTGCGTCCTGTGTTACGGCGATCCGAGCCGGGAATCCTGGCATCAAGGTGGAACTGCTCATTCCTGACTATGATACCGCTGAAATCGCCCCCCTTGTCGCGACAGGGCCTGAGGTCATTGCCCACAATGTGGAAACGGTTCCTTCCCTCCAATGGGTTCGGGACCCGCGGGCTTCTTTTGCGAAGAGCCTTGCGACCCTTCGGTACGCCAAAGCCTTGGGTGTAGGGGTAACCAAAACGAGCCTGCTCTTAGGGCTTGGCGAGCAAAAAGCCGAGGTCTTAGCGGTTATGGATACTTTACGGGAAGCTGCCGTAGACATCCTCGTCATGGGTCAGTACCTCAGGCCTTCTCCCAAACAGATCGGCAGCCTATATCAGCCCCGAACACTTTGAAGCCTATGCGGAAGAGGGGCGGAACCGGGGATTTGCCGCGGGAAGCATTTACGGACTGATGGGAAAAAATGGCTCCGGCAAGACCACCCTCATGCGCCTGGTAACCGGCCTTGCATCCCCAAGCGGCGGGAGTTTCACCCTGTACGGCGCGGCGGAAGGCGCGGGATTGCGGGAGGCGCGGAAAAAAAACGGTAGGACTGGCGGATGCCGGCAAAAATAATGCCGAATAAGGCGGCGGCGACCTGGAACTAGGCGGATCTCCGTGCCTTCAAGCCCATCCCTATCATTCATGGGAGAGAGACCTTAACGAACACCCCAATGGGCTCATCAGACAGTACCTTCCCCAAAAAACACCCTTTGATGCGCTTACCCCAAAACAGCTTGACAAAATCGTTGCCAAAATCAATAATCCTCCTGGCAAGGTTTGAGGCTGCCTGACTCCTTACGAAGTTTTTTCACCGTAAAATTCGCACTTCAAAAAAAACCGCATAATACTATGTCTGCGTAATTTACCCTATCTATTGTGCCAAAATCTTGAAACCTGCAAACAAAACGTTCAGACCGCAGTCAAACTGTTCGTCAAAAGATATTTTTTCATAGTCTGTTCCCAGAATAGTATTAATAAAAGCGGGCATTCCCGCCGGATTAGCCTTAAAAATGACCTCATCGGCAACAAAGGACAGCACATAATTATTGAACATTCCGGAAGCAATAAGACAGTATTTCTCTTTAACCCCAATATGCAGCAGGGAAATCATCACGTTTTTTATCGTTTCACAACGGGCGGGGGTAGATGGATATGAATTGAGAAAAACTGCCACGCCGTCCCGGACTTCCAGCAGCTTTTGCCGGTACACATGGGCAAATTCAAAGAGGTATTTTTGGGCGTTGCCCAAACCGCAGGAAGTAAGCATTTCCGCGCTCATAGTCTCGGCTATCTGGTCTATCAAATCCTGCTTGTTCTTGATGTGCCAGTAGAGGGCTGGAGCCTTGACCCCCAGCGCCCCCGCTAAAGCGCGCATAGAGAGCTTCTCCAAGCCCTCCCGGTTCAGAATGGCTATAGCTTCCCTGACAATGACTTCCAGTGAAATTTCCATAAAAAACGTTCCTTTTCACTTGTACAGATACACATAAATACTTATGCCGCGCGTTTCAACGCTCCATTGCCGGAAGGGAGCGTCCCTCAGCATTGCCTCAAAATCACGCTTCAGGTATGCGCCGTCCCGCAGGATAAAAGCGAAGCAGAAGGTCATAAACAGGTGCTCAAACCCTTTCAGGCCCATTTTGTCGATTTCTGCCTTTCGGATCGCGGCTGTAGTGTCTTTGTTCATGTCGATAATAAGCCCCTTTCCGCCTGGTTTCAGTACGCGGTACATCTCCCCTAAAGCCCGCGGGGGATCGTGAAAATTCTTGAACGCAGCGGAACAGAACAGATAGTCAAAACGGTTCTCCGTAAAGGGCATTGCCGAAACAGTACCCTGCACAAAATCCACCGCAACCTGTTCCCGCGCGGCGTTGGCTTTGCAAATTTCCACAAAATCAGCGCTGATATCCATACCGGTTATGTGATACCTCCCCATCTTCGCCAGCTCGATTGAGATATAACCAGGACCGGGCGCAACTTCAAGGACCGCGTCGCCGGGCTTTACGGCCCCCGCGATTTCCGCTGCGTAACCGCGCAGTTCTTCGAGCCGGTTCTTCCGGGAATTCTTGTCATACCAGCGGGCAAATCTGCCCGTAATGGCGACATCCTTTGATTTGCGTAAAAACTTTTCCATAAAAACGCCCCTTTTCACCATATTCTTTCAGCTAGTATGGCAGTATCTCTTGACATTAACAATGTTAAACGATATATTAAAACTGTTAATTAATAATCAATATTGAATATGGTTTAAGATTAACAGAATTTATCAGAAATGACAAGGGCTATAAAGGAGAAAAACGGCCTCTATGAGCAACATTTTAGAGACAAAAGGGCTTTCCAAGGCCTACGGACGTACCCGCGTCATGAGTGGCGTGGACATGAGCGTCCCCGCGGGAAGCATTTACGGACTGGTGGGAAAAAATGGCTCCGGCAAGACCACCCTCATGCGCCTGGTAACCGGCCTTGCCTCACCAATCGGCGGGAGCTTCACCCTGTACGGAGCTGCGGACGGCGCGGAGCTGCGGGAGGCGCGGAAAAAAATCGGGGCGGTTATCGAGACCCCCGCCGTCTACCCAACGATGAGCGCCTATGACAACCTCGCCATGCAGTGCCGCATAAAGGGGGTAAGCGATACGGCCTGTATCGCCCCGCTTCTGGAAACGGCGGGACTGGCGGAGACGGGAAAAAAGAAGGCGCGGAACTTTTCCCTCGGTATGAAACAACGGCTTGCCCTGGCCCTCGCGCTGGCAGGCGACCCTGACTTCCTCCTTTTGGACGAACCGGCAAACGACCTCGACCCGGAAGGTATTATCGAAATGCGGGAACTGCTGTTACGCCTTTCCCGTGAAAAGGGAAAAACCATTCTTGTCTCAAGCCATATTTTATCGGAACTTTCCCGCCTGGCGACTCATTACGGTTTTATTAAAGACGGCGTGATAGTTAAGGAAGTAAGAGCGGAGGATATTGCGGTCAACGATGACGCGGACCTTGAAAACTATTATATACGCCTTATCGGGGGAACAAAAAAATGAAAGAATTGTTGCACGCAAACTTTTTTCGGCTCCGCAAGGGCAGAACATTTTACCTTTTCCTTTCACTGTCCGCACTGTTTGCGCTTGGACTAATCGCCCTTACGCGCCTTATGATATGGATGAATACTACATCAAATGATTTTCTTGCCTCGCACATGGGAGATGGGGATTTAAGCGAAGCCCTTGAAAACCTCAACGTGTTCAGTTTTCTGCTTTACGGCTTTGATCTTTCCAACGGCCTCGGTATCGTGGCGGTTATCGCCATAGCCCTGTTTGTGGGACGTGAATATTCCACCGGCATAATCCGCAACAAGATAATCGCGGGACACTCCAGAATCTCCGTGTATCTTTCATCCTGCGCGGCGGCTACGGTATTTGCCTTTGCAATTATGGCGGTGTATGGGTTCATCATGCTTGTTGTGGGATTGCCGATGGTGGGATTGGGGAGTGATATGTCCCCCGCGCTGATCCTCCGGCAGTATACCGCCGGACTGTGCATTACCGCCGTTTCCGCAAGCGTTGCGAATTTCTGCTCCCTGCTTTCACGGAACAACCTCGCGGCAATTCTTGTCAATTTGGGCGTAGTCTATGGTCTGGTCATCATTTTTTCGTTGCTGGACTTTTTCGCAATGGTGAAAGCGGATATAAAACCATTTGTTGACACGATAAAAAGCGTAGTGTATGTGGGGCAATTTATG
>JAIRNP010000170.1 GCA_031258005.1 Treponema sp. | reverse complement strand
GCACGGTTCATGGAAAATAACGCACGGAAGCGAGACCATTACCGTAACCTTTAATTCCAACGGGGTTCTTGAACAAAAACAGGGCGATTACAGCGTTTCTGGAATCTGGAAGGCGGACGACTCCAATCTCTACATGTATAATTCCTCCTTCGGTTCTGTAGGAAGCAGCTCCATGCCCTACACCATTTCCGGTTCAACCTGCACTATTAGCGGCAGCGGTTACGAGACAGTACTCACCAGAGAATAAGCGGGAAGGGCCCGCGTCAGGGCTTTTTTGTTGGAATCCAAGGTCTATGCCCCGGTCGTGCAGCTTGTTTCTCGCAGTCTTTGGCGGTGTCTGACACCAAGACTGGGTGGTATCTGCCAAGGGGCTCCACCTGGAAGTTCTCGATACGGTCTGGGCCCTCTGGATATTTGCCGTGGCTTTGTTCTGTATACCGAGCATTGCAACTTCCGCTAAAAAATGCAATTTTGCAGCCCCAAGGGCGAAAAATTGCAAGACTTGTTCGATAACCAACCGGGTTATCGAACAAGTCTAGTAAGCCCTAAGAAGGGGACTGGTCATGCGAAGCAAAGCCTTGGAACGGTGCTCTTTTACTCCGGTTGGTTTTTATCCGCAGGATAGGGCCAGAGCTTCCCATCAGGTCCTTGAAGCAGGTAGACCGTCCCCCCTGGTTCCTCCCGTTCTCCAGCTATCACCCCCCCATGAAGGGGGATTTTGCCGCCCCCTCCGGGGAGGTCTACCGCATAAACCGGCAATCCCAGGCCCGATATTCGATTCTTTAGTTCTTGATATAGGGTAAGCCCTGTTTTGAGGGGTACTCTGAAATGAGCAGTCCCTGGGGCCAGATCCAACTGGAAAAGGTAGTAGGGGGAAAGACCCAAATCAAGACATTCCCGAAAAAACGTTGCTAAGATTTCGGCATCATCATTGATACCTCGAAGCAATACGGTCTGCACATGAACAGGAATCCCCTGATCCACACAGGCAGTAAGAACCTCCTGGGCTGGTTCAGCCAGTTCCCTAGGGTGGTTGCTTTGTATCACCATACGCAGGGGCCGATAGGTTCTTAAGAGCCTGATGGTTTCCGGGGTAAGCCGGCTTGGATTGGTAATGGGAACCCTGGTACAGAGTCGGAGCAGCATTCCCGGTCTGGTATCCCGCAGGGCTTTGAAAAGTTCTGCTAATAGCCCGTCTTCTGCCATTAAGGGGTCGCCACCGGAAATGAGGATTTCCCGGATTTCAGGATGGGCCTTGAGATAGGCGAGAACGGGGATACGTTCCCCTGGGCTGATAAAACCCTTGGGCTGATTTATCCACAAGCGACGGAAACAATAGCGGCAATACCCGGCACAAGTTCCTCCTGCAAGGAGCAAGACCCGATCCTGGTATTGGTGGATTAGACGGGGCACAGCTTGATACAAGGCCTCCCCCAAGGGATCTGATAAGGCAAAGGGATCAGGCAAATCTTCTGCTGGATGGGGAAGGAACTGCCGTCTTATGGGATCGGTTTTGTCTGGTTTCGCCAGGGATGCAAAGTATGAACTTACCCTAAAGGGGAGGCCTCCTGATTGTTTGATGGTTTCTATGTAGGAGGCCTCTGCCGTATCAATCGAACTTACGAGCGACATAGGAAGCTCCTTCCAGGATGTGATGAAAACGTGGGACATTACTCTAGAAAAGATACCCTAATCTGCTTACCGGTGCAAGATTTAAGCCCAGATAGGCAGATTAACCGTATTTAATAACGAATTAGCAAATCCTATGGGTTTATGCTGGCGCCCCATTGACACCAATAGGGGATGGGTGGTATGTTATTTACAGGGTTATTTTGTTTTTGGACGATTAACTCAGCGGGAGAGTGCTACCTTCACACGGTAGAAGTCACTGGTTCAAATCCAGTATCGTCCATTACAAGTTGATTAAGGCTAAACTTCGATTAGTATCCTGACATGATTAAACTTGTGGGTTTTTGGAATTTGGGCGTATCCTCCCGCTTTGCGAACATAGAGAAGGAACCAGGGCTTGCATAGATAAGATAGGGTATACCAAGTCCTAAGGGATCGAAACCTGGTATTTCTAAAATTTATATGGAGATATATCACATACCCCATGATCCACGGAAACTTAAAACAAACTCCCTCTAAAAACTGCTCTCTTTAGGATTTACGGTTTTTAGAGGGGATCAAAAAGAGAGATGGTGTAATTTACTGATTATTGCTCAGGAGCAAAGGATAATTTAATACCATTGGTCCGTAAAGCCACCCAATCTCCCCTCAGCGGGATATCTTTCTTATCTATATTAAGATAGTAATACGTAGCAAGATAGGGGTCTGTGGGATCATAAACCCGGACCTCTCCGGTATCACCATTTACCCAGATTTGAAAGGATACGGCCTCTGCAAGATTATCCGTAGTTAAAAGGTCCTCAAACTGGTTTAGATCAATACTCTCTACCAGTTCCATCCGGGAATTGGTATAACTACGGTAAACCTGAGCGCTTAAGCCTTTGGGAATGGAATTACTGAGGGGATTTTCATCGTAATTGAGCCATAATAGGTAGGAATTGCCGCTGCCCCAAGAAGGGCCGTCGTACACCGTATCGGCAAAGACATGCAATCCAAACCCCCCGTGCCCATCTTCGGCGCCTGATTCATACCGGACGTTGAACTCATACAGCATGGATCCGCTTTGGGGTACCTTAATATTGACTTTAGCAAGCCGAGCATTTGCGTCATTCTGGTAGGCCCGGTCACCACTAATACTCCAGTCCCCCGACGCAAACCGATGTTCCGGTAATTGGATTTGAGCGAACAATGATACCCCTATACCTATTACCAGTAAGAAAAAGACAAATCGTTTCATAAAACTACTCCTTCAAAGTATATTCCCCTCCTCATTCCTGCTAGAAATTCACATGGGAATATCATAAATCTATCCATTATTTTAACATACTTTTCAAGTAAGTGTTACATGTTTTTGATGTTTTTTCATAAATTTTTTGTTGTTTGTTCACCGCAAATGTAAGGGGAACGTACCTTAGTTGGGGATTGTATATGACTATGGAAAGTTGGACGGTACAGGAGGCGAAGGATCGGTATCCCCAGGGAAATCCACAGCTGATAACGGACAATCGGAGCCAATTTCTATCGGGAGATTCTAAGGGGCTTATGATGTTACTCAAGATGCGGCACACCTTCATCAGGCCCGGCCATCCGCAAAGCAACAGGAAACTGGAGCGGTTTCATCGGACATTGAAAACCGAGGAAGTACGCAAAAGCACTTATTTTGATTATAAAGATGCCCGAGGCCGGCTTGCCGAATGGATAGGGTATTACAACGAGCTTCGGCTCGGACAGTCCTACTTTACCGCGGAGATCTATTTTTCCCATGAGAACACGAAATCCACCTTGTTTTCGTCCCGTGCGGCGGTAAGGGATTTGCGTACCGCCGGGTTGAGGGGGATGCCAGTCTTGCCGCGTTCAAGGAAGGCCAGGTATTCCTTTTCACCGGCGGTATAGATCCGGCTTTGGCCTTCGGCCTTCCGGGAAGCCCGCAGTTCCCGGAGTATGTCCCCGGCGATCTTCTTGAAATCCTTGGGATCGGTAAAGGCATTGATGTCGATGGCGATAAACCAGTGGCCCAGATGGTAGGGCCGGTGGCTGCCGTCGGGGTTGATACCGGCCAGGGTTTTAAGAAAAAATCCACCCTGGAGAGCCGCCGACAGCACTTCCACCACCGTGGCCCAGCCGTAGCCCTTGTACCCCGCCAGTTCCTCACCGATGCCGCCCACTGGGGTTAAGGCGCAGGTGCCGTCCACCAGGCCCTTGAGGGCAATCTGGGGATCGGTTACCCCATTCCCCTTCTGGTCTATCACCCAGCCGTGGGGCATGGTCTTGTTGATCCGGGCGTAGTGTTCGATTTTTCCCCGCTGGGTAATGGAAGTGGCGCAGTCGATGACGAAGGGAAATTCCTCGTCGGTGGGGAAGCCTATGGTCAAGGGATTGGTACCCAGCATGTTCTCCACACCGAAGGTGGGGGCGATGGAGGGACGGGCGTTGGTTCCGGTAAAACAGATCTGGTTTTCCTTGGCGGCCATCAGTGCGTAGTAACCGGCGATGCCGTAGTGGGTTGAATTCCGCACCACCACCATGCCCAGACCGTATTTTTTCGCCTTGTCAATGGCCATTTCCATAGATTTGACACCAATGACGTGTCCCATGCCGTCATGTCCATCTACCACCGCCGTGGTGAGGGTTTCCCGAATCACCTCGAATTGGGTTTTAACGTTTTGAATTCCTTCTTTGATCCGGTCAAGGTAGATAGGTTTCAGCCTGCCAACGCCGTGGGAATCGATTCCCCGCTTGTCTGATTCAATAAGCACGTCGGCGCAAATAGCCGCGTCATCGGCGGGTACCCCCACCGCGATAAACGTCAGGCGCATAAATTCGCGCATTTCCTCAAAACTAGCGTATACTGTCTTTTCTTGGGATGACAAAATACTCCTCCTCAGGATAACTGTTATAAGAGGCTATTTCAAAACTTCAACTTTTGAAACAGCAACCTTAGATTTAAGGGGAAGAAACGGGCTTGAGACCGCTTCTTCCAAAGTTAGTTTTAAAATCAGCCGCGTTTTGAAACCGGCTCTCTTTTTACTAAGGAACTGTACAAGAATAAAATGCACACCATGTTATTTCCTTGGACTTGTTCGAAAACTGAAGTTTTTGAACAACTCTCTTAACAGTTCCTTAATTAAATAAAGGGAGTTACCGCTTTTGCTACGATTCCGCCGAGAATAGCGCCGATGACCGGGCCGACAACCGGAATCCATGAGTAACCCCAATCTGAATTCCCTTTGCCTTTCATAGGAAGTACCGCATGTGCGATACGAGGACCAAGGTCGCGGGCCGGATTAATGGCATAACCAGTTGTACCGCCGAGGCTGATACCGATTGTGCAGATGACCGCCCATACATAGAAATTACCGGCTTTGGTTGCCACATCGGCTTTACAGGCGAGCAGGGTAAACACCAAGACAAATGTCCCTATAATTTCGCTGATAAGATTCGCCGGGGTATTGCGAATGGCGGGACCCGTTGAGAATACGCCAAGCTGGGTTCCCGGGTCGGAGGTCTGGTCAAAATGGTCCTTGTACATAACCCATACAAGGAAAGCGCCAGTAAAAGCGCCCGCAAATTGGCAAATTATATAGCCCGGAACTTGCGCCCAGGGCATACCGCCGTTAACGGCAATAGCCAGAGTAAGCGCCGGGTTAAAACTAGCGCCGGAAGCCGCTCCAAAGATAGTCGCGGGTACAAAAACCGCTAATGCCCATCCCACAGTGATGACTATCCATCCGGAACCATTGCCCTTTGTTTTGCCGAGGATTACGTTTGCTACTACACCATCCCCCAATAATATCAATATGCAGGTTCCCATAAATTCAGCCAGATATGGATTCATATTATCCTCCTCTTTAAACTTAAAAATCTAATTTTTTTCCCAACCTAATGAACGATTGACCGCTTCTTTCCACTCGGCAAGAAGTTTCGCGCGTTCACCGGTTTGTATCGTTGATCTGAACGTCTTATCGACCGCCACGTTTTGAAGAATGTCCGACTGGTCTTTATAATAACCTACTGCAAGGCCCGCAAGGTATGCGGCGCCCTGCGCCGTAGTTTCAATAATCTTAGGGCGGATGACATCAGTTCCGAGAATATCGGACTGGAATTGCATCAGGAAGTCGTTCGCACACGCGCCACCGTCAACGCGCACCGCCTTGATAGCCGTCCCCGCGTCAAGACCCATCGCGGTAATGACGTCCGCGCTCTGGTATGCGAGAGATTCAACGGTGGCCCGGATAAAATGCGCCTTTGAAGTCCCGCGAGTCAGTCCGACAATAGTACCACGCGCATACTGATCCCAATAGGGAGCGCCGAGTCCGACAAAAGCCGGAACCACATACACACCGCCGGTATCAGGAACCTTTTTACAATAGTGCTCGCTGACGGCCGCGTCATCAATAATTTTAAGACCGTCCCGCAGCCACTGTATCGCGGAACCGGCTACAAACACGCTTCCTTCCAAAGCGTAGGTTATTTTACCATTCAATCCCCAGCCGATGGTTGTAAGAAGACCGTTCTTGCTTTCCACGGCTTTCTCACCGGTGTTCATAAGGATGAAACAGCCCGTGCCGTAAGTGTTTTTCACCATGCCGGTTTCAAAACAACACTGTCCGAACAGGGCGGCCTGCTGGTCGCCCGCAATGCCCGCTATCGGTATGGATTTACCGTCAAGCTCCGTTTCTCCGAAGACGCCGCTTGAAGGCTTTGCCTCCGGAAGCATAGACTTTGGGATGTTTAGTTCTTTGAGGATTTCGTCATCCCACTGGAGGGTGTGGATATTGAAAAGCATTGTACGGGAAGCGTTCGTGTAATCCGTTGCGTGGACCTTCCCTTTGGTGAGTTGCCAAATCAACCACGTATCGATATTGCCGAATACCAACTCGCCCTTTTCGGCTTTTTCCCGCGCCCCGGGAACGTTTTCGAGAATCCAGCGTACCTTGGTCCCGGAGAAATAGGCATCAACCACAAGACCGGTCTTCTCTTTTATTTTTTTATCAAACCCCTTTGCTTTGAGGCTGTCGCAATACTCGGCGGTACGGCGGCATTGCCAAACAATGGCGTTATATACCGGCTTACCCGTATGGCGGTCCCACACAACGGTGGTTTCCCGTTGATTAGTGATACCAATCGCGGCGATCTCGTCCGCGCCGATACCGGACTTCGCTATGGCCGCGGCCATGACGCCCGATTGCGACCCCCAGATTTCCATCGCGTCGTGTTCGACCCAACCAGGCTTGGGGAAAATTTGAGCGAATTCCTGTTGAGCTACACTGACGATGTTACCCTGTTTGTCAAAAAGGATACAACGGGAACTTGTTGTCCCCTGATCAAGAGCCACCAAATACTTTGCCATAGATATAACTCCTCTAAAAACAATTTTATAACCCGAGGCATACGCTTCGGGGTAGAAAACAAAGTATCCTTGCCGACAGATACCCAAATACAACTTCGGAAAGCAGCACATGGGTTATGCAACACAGGGAAGGGGATATTACGAGAAGATATGAATGATCCGGTAAAGATATGCGGTTAGTTAGATAGACGACTTTTTTTGCAAGAGGGGGGTAGAACATGTTTACCGTTAAACTTTGAAACGCCATATAAACCCTAATCCTTATCTTACAATTTTATAACCCACCACATACACCTCGGTAGTAAACAAAGCACCCTGTCAGCAGATACCCAAATACAACGATGCCTTGATTCTCTCCTGAAGTATATCTAAAGAATTATAACTCCCCGGAAAATTTTTGTCAAGCACAATTTCAAAAATCTTTCGAGCAAACAAAGACCCTTCTCCGGGCAAGCAAAAACTGCTGTCCAGCGTCAAATTTAGGCCCTGCGACACAGAGAGGTCTGACCTCATAAGCAGGTGATGCCTGGGTGACAGCCGCCAAATTCCTCTTCCCTTCCGCATTCCTACTAGAAATTCACATGAGAATATCATAAATCTGAGGCTGTTCCAAAACCTCAAGTTTTGGAACAGCCTCATCTATCTATTATATTAACATACTTTTCAAGTAAGTGTTACATGCATTTAATATTTTTTCACAAATTTTTTTCTGTTTGTTCTCCCGATACGGAATCCTTATTTTGAGGTCCCCCGCGTGTTTACCCATAAGGATAATGAACTCAATCAATCGTTATACATACAAGCAAATTCAAAGGGAGCGTACCTGGTCCCTCTCATATTTTTACTTTTTCATTACTCCATAAGGAATTACAAAAACAAATGCCCTTGTCCTGGAGAAATACAAGAAACGGGGGCTTTTTATAGAAAGAATATGTAGCAAACTAAAAGAAAACCGCCGCTTGGCGATACGTTATGAGAAATCAGATATAGACTTTTTTACAGATCATTCTTTTTAAGCAGTCATAATTATTTATTTTTTGGACGTATTCGATAACCCGGTTGGTTTTCGCGGACTTTAGTCCGATACAAGTCTCTCAAAAACATGGATTTCATTAAGAAATCTACGCTTTTTGCTGTTTTTAAGCGGAAGTTGTTCATCTCCTAGGGGAGTCGAACCCCTGTTGTCGGGATGAAAACCCGATGTCCTGACCACTAGACGAAGGAGACTTTTTTATAAGTAATCATAACATACCGCAATTACAGGGTAATGTCAACATATATGGAAAAATATGGAAAAAATACCAGAATAATAACTGCGTTGCCAGTTACGGTCCGGAAAGCCTCACCGCAGCCGGTAAAATAGGCCGTTCCCGGCAACCCCATGAGCAATCAGCCGCTCATGTCCGAGGCTTCGGCCCTCAGAGCCGCAACCCAGGATCCAAGCCCCCGGTTTCCAAGAAAGTATTCCTCTGGGGTATTGCTGCTTCGCCGGGCATACCACCATCCTATGGCAGTCATCACCAACAGAGACCCTCCCCTGCCGAATAAGGTATGCCAACTCTCAATCGTCATATAAGGTGTTCCTTTAATTAGCGTACTGTGGGGAATGGGAGTAAAATTTTTGGGTTCTATGTAAAGCCTCCTGTCCCGTGCATAAGATGCCTTGAAAATCGATCCCTTTTTAGGGTATTTTTAAAAAAGAGAAACACAAGCGAGGCTGTTTTGCCATGTGACATGGTGAAACAGCCTCAAGGAGCAGAGAAAACATGGGACGGATAAAGAGCGCCTTGGAAATTGCCTTGGAAAAAACTGAATCGGTAAAAAGTGATAAGGCCGGCATTGAGAACTTTGAGGCCCGGCAGAAGGGAAAACGGCTGGCCAATGAATTCCTGGGGAATCCTCAAAAGCCCCTGGAAGAAGCCCTCAAAAAAGCCCCCAAGGAAGCTCTGGAGAGTCTTAAACAGGGGATCTTCGATGTTCTCATCGCACAGATCAGTCTTCCCGCCTCCCGGGATGATGAGAAACGCTTGGAACTGGTGGGGAAGGGATTGCAAGGGATCATCGGGGACTCCCGGTTTAGCGCTCTGTATAAACAGTTTACCCAGATCATCTCCCGGTACCTCAATGAAGCGGCTCAGTATGAAGAAGCGATCAAACGGCAATACGCGCCCAAGCTGCGGAAAAAGGAAGAGGAATTTGCCCGCCGTACGGGCCGGCAGGTTCAGTTGGATCCTTTCCAGGACCCGGAATTCGTCGCCTTTTACCATCAGCATCTGAATGCCCTCAAGGAAAATTATCAGGCTCCGGTACAGCAGATCCAAGAACAGGCCCGACTGCTCTTTGAAAAGCACCTTGCCCTGTAAGCCTATGGTTCAGAAGAGCGGTCCCGGAGAGCGAGGGATCGCTTATAGAAGGAGTCGAGGTTTTCGTCTGGTACGAGATCGGTCCTGGTGTGGGTTAAACCCAGGGCATAGGGTTCAAAGTACACCAAGGTATTTCCCCTAAATCCCAGACGGATAAAAAGACCATCTTCTCCTCCCGGGGTATGATCCATCCCTCCAAACACATAATTTCCCAAGGACCAGAACACCGGTTTTCCCAACACCCATTCAAAGCCTTGGACTACATGGGGATGGGACCCGATTATCAGATCCGCCCCTGCCCGGATGAGATCCGTATAGAGTTCCCGGGTCGCAAGCGTAGGACTCGTGGACCATTCTTCACCTCCATGAAACAGGAGGATATCCAAAGCCCCATCCTGGGCAAAGCGGCGCTTGAGTTGCTCCCCACCTCCCTTCCCTGCATGGAGGATACCGGGCGTATCGGTACTGGCAGCCACCGCAAGTCCATCCCAACCGTTTTTTTCCCGGGGAAAAGAAGCGAGACCAAAAGCCCGCACAGACGTAGTACCTTTGGAAAAACGCAATGGCCGGGAAGCATCTTCCATATCCACACCTGCCCCCAAGCAGGGGATGTGGTTTGCCGTAAGATAGGTGAGAGAATCCAGGAAGGCCTCCAGGCCGTAATCAAAGGCGTGGTTATTAGCCAACAGAACCCCGTCGATTCCTGCATCCCGCAACAGGGGAGCCGCCTGAGGAGCAAAGCGGAAGGTATAGGATTTTCGGGCTTTGGTCCCCCGGTTACTTACCGGTCCTTCCAGGTTCACCAGGGTTACATCTGCATCAGCACAGAAAGCCGCGGTTCCACCGAGTATCCCTTGAGGGCCTTCTTTAACAAGAATCTCCAAAGCCCCTCGATCCAACATCAGATCCCCGGCAGCGGCGATCCAGCAAATTTCCGGGGGCTGATCTATCAGAGGCAGGGTCCGTAAGTAGCCCTGAAGTACCTGGATTTTACCGGCGAGGCGGACGGCCTGGTCAGTGTATTTTTGAAGGAATTCTGCTACTCTGATACGAACCCCCAGGACCTTGACCAAGGGATAGGCCGGATCTCCCAAGGAACGGCCATCCACCGTAAGGGCCACGAAAGGAGACTTGAGGTACTGAATGGGGATGAGTGTCTCTTCACCGCGGATACAGGCTGCAAGGCTCGTATCCTTCCGGCGGGTCAAGGGATCTGCCTGAGGTACAAAGAAGATTTTACCTATGGGGATATCCCCATAACGGTCCTCATATTCCCAGGAGGCATAGAAATCAAGGTATATATCGGGAGATATGGTTTCTTCACCCAGAATACGGATACCGAGGGGTTCTAAACGTTTCCAAATTTCTCCCTCTTTTACCTGTTCTAACTGTTCCTGGAGGAAGCGGTTTTCTGGACTATACTGTTCCAGGGCAGGGTCATCTATAAACGTGAGATAATCATAGGGGATTGAGGTGTTACAGGAACCCAGCAGAGCAGGGCCTAGAACACAAAGCAGGAACATACCGGGTAAGGGCCACACCCTCTGTTTCACATCCATGAAAAAAATCATATGGTGCTACTTGTTCCGAACTCACCTATAAATCTCGTAAAGCAGGTCATGGTTTCAAACACCCCGTAATGTAAGAGGGCTGTATTCCTTATAATGGGGAACTTCCCTGGTTTTATCAATACACCGCTACCAGGGCCAATCATGGTCCGTGTTTTTATCGATTTACCCTAAAATAACCGCGATGGGGTATTGACAAGCGTGATATCCATATATATATTAAATACATTCCCCTGTAGCTCAGTTGGCAGAGCAAGTGGCTGTTAACCACTGGGTCCGTGGTTCGAGCCCGCGCGGGGGAGCTAGGGTTGAGTAGCTAACTCATTGCTATACAATGAGTTAGCGAAAAGTCTTTTTTTGCTATCTTCCAAGATTTGTAGCATCGGGCTTTTATCCTTTTGCGCCGAACGCAAAAACAGGAGCGATGTTATGCCAAAATCCCCAAAACCGTTTATAGTCGCCAAACGGACCGATGCCAAAACCTTCCGGCTCACGATAAACTTCACATCAGGGTTGCCCGAACGTGTGTGCACCGAATGGCGGCGCCGTAGCTTCCTTGAGTTCCCGGAAGAACTTTCCCCATACCGAAGCCCCAGGATAAAATCCGCCGCGGAAGCCGGCGCCGTGGCCCTAATTGCCTACCTCAAAAAGAAGCAGAGTGAGGGCAGCACCCGACGTATCAGAGCCGAGGATATAACCGTAGGTGAGTTTGCCAAAAATATGTTTACAAAAGACGCGGCCCATCTGGCGCGATGGGCCGCAAAGGGTAGGAGCATCAAGCCGCAGACCATCGCCCAGCACCGCCGCCACCTCACCGGCTACCTCCTGCCCAAGTTCGGGCATCTGCGATTTGCCGAAATCACCCCTACCCCGGTTGAAGACTTCCTCCTTGACCAGAAGCTGTCCAACTCGTGCTGGAACACGATCCTCTATACCCTGCAACTGGTTATGCGGGAAGCCAAGCGGGAGGGTATTATTGAGTTTATCCCGGAGTTCGAGTCCTTTAAGCGGAACGGCAGACGGCAGGATACCCTCTCCGGCAAGGAACTAAGCGCCCTGTTCCCCTACAATGAACAGGAGCTAATCCGTATCTGGACACGGCCGGAGGGCAAGCGAAAGGAGCGGGACGGGAACCTTGCCCTGATGTTCGGAACCCTGTTTTGCGTGACCGTCTCGGCGGGGCTTCGTTCCGGGGAAATCCGGGCTTTGCACCGGGAACAGGTCAGCATGACCAACAGCGGGCTGGTGATAGACCGAGCCATAGACGACCAGGGACAAATCGGACTGCTCAAAAAAGCCACCGAAGAAGACCCCCTGAGCCGGGCGGTTATTATCCCGGAAATCACCTTGAGAATACTGGCCCGCTGGCTGGAGAGAGCGCCGGAATGTCCCGGCTATCCGGGGCTGGTTTTTTCGTATCACGGAAAACCTATAGCCAACTATTATATCCTTGACCGCTTTCGCTATGGCTTTCAAAACGCAGGGATAAACTGCGAAAACCGCCGTCTGACCGTCCATTGCCTGCGATATACCTACAATACCCGGATGCGGACGCTTCTGTCGGAACAGGTCTTGCGGGAGTTCGTGGGGCACCGGTCGGTTGCCATGACAGACCACTATGATAATCCGATCCTGGCGGAACGGCTTGTCGCCTACCAGAATGTACGGCCTTCGGTAGAGCAGTTTTGGGGAGAGTAGTGACCGGGACTTTCTCCTATATTGTCTAAATAAGGCCTTTTTGTCTATTATAAATACACGGTGGAGCCCCGTAAATGAAAACAGAAGCCATCCCTAACCAATATGATGGTCCCCAAAAGCCCGTGAAAAAGTTGGGAGACGGCGGTTATTTCAGTCTGGACTATGCCGGATCGAATGATGCCGCGGAGATTGATGCCGGCATCCGGGAGACCATCAAGGGCATCCGCCTGTCCATCCTTGCCATGGGGATAGGGCTGGCAAAAATCAAGGCCCGGGGGCTTTATGTCGACCTCCATTTTCGGAGTATGGCAAAGTACATCGAATCCCTCTGTGAAGAATACCAGATGGAGCGGAGCGGCCTCCATAATTGGCTTTACATTGGAGAGGCCTGGCTCAAGTACCGGAAGGATCTGGAAAAAATCGGGTTTTCTGACGAGGACGGCCCCACGAAGCTCCCCTACGTGGACCGGGCCTTAGCACTTTACCAGAAAAAGGATGTGTTTCGGGCGGTCAAGGATATGTCCCTCCGGCAGTTTATCAGTTTTTCAAGAGGGGAAGCACCGGCCACCAGGGAGGAATCCGGCATCCAAGTCAGGGGTAACCAGGTCTACATCGGGGACCGGCTGGCCGTAACTCTTGATAAAGGGCTGGACCCCAAAACCAGGGCTTACCTGGAGGGGATTATTGTTGAGGCTGGGGAAGCCTTGGAAGCTGGTGAGGTGATCCTCCCGGTCCGTCTGTACGACGAGGAGGAGATGAGGCGGTTTAAGCGGGTGGCGGAAAAGCTGAAAAAGGAGTTGCGGATGAAGCGATAAAAGACATATTAAACAATAAAGGTAACTATTCAGTCGTATTAGGAGTGAAAGGTAAAGAATAATCGCCTTGAAATACTTTAACAAGTTCATCCCAAATACTCAGGCGGTGTTTGTGTATTGTTTGAATGAATGATTGGAT
>JAIRNP010000102.1 GCA_031258005.1 Treponema sp. | reverse complement strand
TTAAACGCCTCATACACTTCCGCAAATGTATGCCCCGCATCTTTATATTCAATTACACGCTTTCTAAATACCGCATCGTATGCCATACCTCTTACTATACTGTATTTTATCGGTATTGTGAAGTCAAACAACTATAACAACAGGCGCTATGCCAAATACATCGGTAATGAAGTATCTCAAAGAATGGTTAGCCACCTTTTTTAGATTTGATTCATTCCCGAATTACATAAATCTAGCCGAATCGCCGTGAACGGTTACATGCTTTTTATGGCCCTTCTGTCCGCCGATGTTCCGTTTTTTTCCACCGGTTTCTTTTGCTTCTTTGGTTTTAGGTTTTACCATGTCTGATGAAGGCGGTTTTGAGGAATTACGGGAATTTTTTTGCAGGTGGGCGATGGTTGTTTCCAGTTCTGCTATCCGCGCTTTGAGTTCGACTATTTACGCCTCAAGCTGTTTCTTCCAGCTATAATACCGTTTTGAATCAACGCCAAACGCCTCGCCCACATCCTTACATGTATGCCCCGCGTCTTTATATTCAATTACGCGCAGCCTAAATTTTTTATCGTATGCCATGCTTTAAGCATAACAAATATACTCGGCTTTGTAAAGTAGAATTACTATAATAGTAGCTAAGAGGCGTATTATGGCAGCTTTAACTCGTTCGGAGTTCTTGAGAGACCCTCTAAGACTTGTGATACCATAGAAGGGGAACATCCTGCTTGTGCAGCGATGTCATACTGGTTAATGCCGTTAAGGTTTATCTTGAACTTGATCCAGTATCCCTGAGTTTCGGTGATTTCCCGAACACAGCGTTTTTTGCCCATATAAGTTCCTTTGGATTGAAGGATTGGTGATTAGTACCCTTCAATCTTTTTGTTTGTACGAGTTTATAATAGTAATGAAATGCGCAAAAATAACTTGACATATATAAAATATCATGTTAACTAATAAACATGAAAAGCAAGGAAGAAACAATAGAACAAATACGTCATCAGTTTGTTTCATTAACCGGTGTATTGGACGAAAGAAGCAGAAGGCAATGGGCTGCGACCGAAATGGAAAAATAGGGACGCGGAGGTTTACGATAGGTATGTGAGGCAACCGGAATGTCTCATAATACCATCGCCCGAGGCAAGGGTATTTGCGGTACCGGTGAGGGGACACGGGCAGGTAGAAAACAAGCCGTACTGGTAATGGGATTGTACGTTTAAGGACGACCAGAACACGACGATGAGGAAGTATGGGGCGCACAATCTGCAAACGATGAAACGGGTAAGCCTGGCGATACTGTCATTGGTATAATCGTATTATGACAAGTGGAGTCTGAAAGGGATAGGGTTTACGCTTTCGCTGGGATTTGAGGATCACCTAGAGACCATCTTCAAGCTGCTTAACGCTCAGGCTATCCGGTACCTCTTGCTCCCTCGATCCGGCTGATTTCTATGCGTTTATCCTGCTTATTAACGACAAGGCCTTGACAAGTCAAAAAGAGATACATAAAATTGTTCGTAGAATTAATTCAACACCGATGAAATGTTTAGGTTACAAGACTCCTGCCGAGGTCTTTGCTAAATCCGGGGGTGTTGCACTTGCCGGTTGAATCCGGCATAAATACGTGAGTTCTAACCCTTATGCATGCAGTAAATTCCGTAGTTGGGAATTTTTGCTCGGATCCTCCCTGCTCCTTATCAGGGTTTCATGCAGAGTGCTTTCTCGAACTCACGGGTAAAAAAGGGTTCTTTTGGAGAAACGAACTGAGGTTCGCAAGCAGTGCATCCTTGAGCCCAAAGGGGTTACCCATGAAAATAATACACCAAAACCAAACCCGGTTATGGCTGCTTATGCTTATAGGACGGCTGGTAGTGTTAACCTTGCCTCCCCTTGTCGCCCAGAACCGTGATGGATCAGCGCAGTCAAGCCCTTCATCGGCAGGTATCCCCGCGGTGGGCAGTCTCACGATAACCTCCGAAAGAGCGGGGATGATCATGATCGATGGGGTTGAGACAGGAGACCAGATCAAGGCTATGGGGACCGTAACCATCCCGAATGTCCGTTCCGGGGTTACGGAAGTGGCGGTAAAAGAAGCAAGCGGCCGTATAACCAAGGCCCCCCAAACCGTGTTGGTCCGGGCAGGAGAGGGCGTCAGGGTGGTAGTGAAACGACCCATTCCCGATGATTTTGTCTGGATTCAGGGAGGTACCTTCACCATGGGAAGCCCTGATTCAGAGCTTAATCGAGAAAACGATGAAATTCCCCATTCAGTTACGGTTGGGTCTTTCTATATGGGGAAGTATGAAGTAAGCCAGCGGGAGTATGATGCGATAATGGGGGGTAATCCCAGTCGTTTCAAAGGGCCCCATTTACCGGTAGAGCAGGTAAGCTGGTTTGATGCGGTGGCCTATTGCAACGTCAGGAGCGAACAAGAAGGCCTTACTCCTGCCTATAGCGTACAGGGGGAAAAGGTAAGGTGGAATCCTAATGCCGACGGGTATCGGTTACCCACCGAAGCGGAATGGGAATATGCCGCTCGTGGGGGAACCACCACTCCTTTTAGTACCGGGAATGACATCACCACGAGCCAGGCTAACTATAATGGGAATTATCCCTATAATCAGCATACCCCAGGGATCTACCGGGAAAAAACCACGCCCGTAGGGAGTTTTGCTCCGAATCCGTGGGGCTTGTATGATATGCATGGCAATGTCAATGAATGGTGCTGGGATTGGTATGGACCGTATAGTACGAAAAACCAAGATAATCCCTGGGGAGCGCCCACCGGCTCCTCTCGGGTTAATCGAGGGGGGAGTTGGAGCAGCTATGCCAAGTATCTACGTTCAGCCATTCGGAACTACAATATGCCTTCATACCGGTACAGTAATCGGGGTTTCCGTCTCGTCCGTTCCAGCGGCGCTTAGCGCACCGGTGTACCCTAAAAAGAAAAGGGCACAATAAAAACCACCGGTTCAACCGGTGGTTAACAAACAAGATAGATGCGATTTTTTTATTTTTTCTTAGCCGGAGCAGCAGCCTTGGCATCCTTAGCCGCGGGGGCAGCCTTGGCATCACTCTTAGCCGCAGGAGCAGCCGCCGCAGCCGGGGCGGCATCCTTAGCCGCCGCAGGAGCAGCAGCAAGCTGGATTCGGGTAACTTTAAATACCCCATTTGCATTTTTTCCCTTATAAGGGAAATCTTTGGTTTCACCTGCTGCAACTGCGGCGGTTAAATTGTCTTTTCCCGCCACAGAATACTGAATATTCGCTGCCTGCTCATTCTTATTGGTGATACGAATAGTCGTTGCATTTGCCCATTCAATCGTACAGTTCTCCTGGGTAACTGCCGCTTGAGCTGCCACAAATCCGGTAGCTATGACTAATAGCACCAGAATGCCTATGATTTTCTTCATCATAAAAACTCCTTCATACAATAGAAAATTGATACTTCCCTGTATAAAATAAAGTATAATGACCACCCTATAGATTGTCAATAGGATTTCAATACCGGTATCCTGAATCAATCATTTTTCTGACGAATAGACTCCATCCTCTTGAGTCAGGAGGTTTTATGACATTTCCTTTGGATTAATACCCGGCAGCTTGCTGCGGAAAACAGGGGTGTGGGGGATTTGTTCCCCCACATACGCAAAGATTTCAAGGAGAAGTCTTCAATACCCCGGAACTTGCGGGGATTCTTTATTGCCCTTATTCCACTCTGAACTTGGAAATTTCATTCACCAAGGTATCAATATGCTGTTTGTTATCCACACTCAAGTTACTAACCCGGTTCACCGATTGATTTACCTGTTCTGCCCCACTGGACATCTCATTTATCGCATTCGATACCTCACTCGTAACCCGCCCTAAGTTCCGGCTTTCCTTGACGATCTCTTTACTCCCCGCCAACATCTCCGCAGACCCACTGCGCACATATTGGGTTATCTCATTCAAATGGGCCAATACCTTCAGAATCTCTTTACTCCCCGTCCCCTGTTCCTCCATAGCATCTTTCACCTGTTCCTCTTGCTCCGAGACACTCTTGACCCCATTGTCAATCGCTTCAAACCGGTTCAATACCTCATCCGTGGACTTCATGATCTTATCTATCGAGTCCTTGATCTTCTTCAATACCACCGCAATGGTCTTCGATTGTTCCCCCGATGATTCGGCTAACTTCCGTATCTCATCCGCCACTACCGCAAATCCCTTCCCCGATTCCCCGGCATGAGCCGCTTCTATCGCCGCATTCATGGACAGGAGATTCGTCTGGCTCGCAATGTTTTCCATCACCGCGGTGATCTCCAAAAGTCCCTCCGATTCCTTGGCTATCCCCTGGATATCCGTAGAGACTTCCTGCAACCCATTGCGGCCAATCTCTGAGGCATTGGCAAGCTGCTTCACCCGCTCCAGGTTCCGCACAATGGTCTGGGCCACCGAGTTGATATTGGCAATCATCTGTTCTATAGCCGTAGAGGATTGGGAGATATGGGAGGTTTGATCTTCAATATGGCCGTTGAGTTTTTCGATATGGCCGGTGATTTGTTCCATCGTGGAATTGGTTTCGGTAACGCTGGAACTTTGGTTTACCACCTGGCCTCTGACACTCTGGATATTGGCGGAGATCTGATTCATGGCTGCGGCGGTTTCGGTCATATTGGAGGAGAGTTCGGTACCAATATCAAACAAGGAGATAGCTTGTTGTTTGATAATGACTATCAGGCCGCGAATTTTCTCGATGGTGAGGTTAAAATAGTGAGCCAAGTCTTCGATTTCATCTTTGGTATTGATGGATATCCGTTTGGTGAGGTCTCCTTCACCCTGGGAAATATCTTTCAGCATGGCGCTGACTTGCAGGATGGGCTTGGCGATACTTCCTGCTATGAAAAAGGTAATACCCCCTCCTACCAGGATACAAAGAACGGCAATGAGGACGCTGAATTGGGTCATAGCCCTTACTTGGGCAAGCACCGTTTCTATAGGTACGCTTACCACAATAACGAGGGGGTTAGCCATCTGACCCACATAAAAGGGATAACTTACAGATTCCTGGCCCTCGGCTTGAAAGTTCACGGGGGTCCCGGTCTGCAGGGACTGCAGTACCCGGCTAACCCCTTCTTGCCCCAAAGCGGATACACTGGTTTGCTGGAAACTAGTGCCGATCCGGGTCGGATCGTAATGTGCCATGACCATGCCGTTATTAGCTATCATAGCTGCCTTACCAGTGCCGTAAGGCTGGATCGCCGCTACTATGGGTTGGAGAATACCCATGTCTACATTGACCCCTACCACTCCCACCACCGTACCATCGTTTTCCACAATAGGGGCATTAAGGCTTATAGTATAGGTTTGTTTTCCATTGACGGTCCGCGGCACCGGGTTTCCCATGGTTTCACGTGCTGAAAGATTGGTCAATAAGCTCCGAGGGTCTGGATGGGCCCGATATTCTACGCTGCCTGATTCCCGGGTATACATGGAAATGTACTGCCCCGTAGCATCGGTTCCTTGCGTATTGACATACTGGTCATCCAATTCATCGAGGGCCTGAGGAAGCCATACGGTGTAGATATCAATAAATCGGATATCGGAAGAGAGAATGCTAAATAACATATCATCATAGCGCATACGCCGCTGAAAGATATCAATGGATTCGTAGCCGTTCATGATCTGCGCGAGGGTTTGGGCCACATCCAGATACAGCTCAAAACGCCGCTGAATATCCTTGGCAGTCATTCCTGCCATACTTTGCAAATTGTCCTCTGCCGCTGTACCCTGCATACGGCTAGAAAAGCTTATAAGTATACCGGTTAACGTGAGTAACATAACCAGCATTAATCCGCTAATAATAAGGGTCAATCGGACTCGTAATTTCATGATCCTCCTCTTCCTTGAGGATTAAGGGGTTAATCGTCAAGGAGCATACAGTAACTATAACAGGGATTATCGATTCACGCTAGAGAAATCTTACCATCGCTCTGCAAGAATCTATAACTTATAGTTTAAATTATTCAATATTCTCTATTCTGGCAATACCTACAGACCTAATAATCAAAATTAGCTCATAGGGATTATAATAGATTATAAAACAAGGAGTTCGCTAACGCAATAACCAACGAAGCTCGATTACTCATGTCTTGCTACAGGGTGAGTGCAACAAGAAGAAAAAAGCCCGCCGGATTAAGGTCCTCAATTATGGGAAGTAATGCTCAGGTATCCGAATAATTCATGAAAATGAGCGTATATGCAGAAGAGCGGGGATAGGGTAAAACCTCGATTGCAGAAAAAACCGGATACCGCTATGCTGATCCTATGAACATGGCGGATTTGCCAAGCCGGAAGGGAGCACGGATATATTGTATCGGCATTAAGGGAACCGGAATGTGCGCCCTAGTCGAATTATTACACCATGCCGGGTTCCAGGTTTCCGGTTCCGACCGGATGGAAGCCTTCTATACCGACCGTATCCTCCAAGCCCTGGGGATCCCCTACTTTGAATCCTTTGATCCCCGCCACCTGCCTGCAGATGCAGAACTGGTCATCTATTCTGCAGCCTATTCCCCGGAAACTAACTCGGAACTCGCCGAAGCCCGGGGCCGGGGACTTCCCCTCTTGAAATATACCGATGCGCTGGGGGCTTATTCCGCGGGTTTTGACGCTTCTGGTATTGCTGGTGTCCACGGGAAGACCACCACCACCGCTATGGCTGGAGTGCTGATCCGAGGGGCCGGCCTTCCTGCCCAAATTCTCGCGGGAAGCGCGGTGGGCGCCTTTGGAGGACGTTCCACGCTCATCTTGGGAAACACCTATTTTGTGGCAGAAACCTGCGAATATCGGCGGCATTTCCTTTCTTTTCATCCCCGGCGTATAGTCTTGACCAGTGTGGAACCGGATCATCAGGATTATTATCCCACCTATGAGTCGATCCGTGATGCCTTTCTTGCGTATGGTCGAAAACTGCCTCCTGGAGGGGAACTCATCTACTGTGCGGATGATCCTGGGGCTCGGGAAGTGGCAAAACTTCTGGAACAGGAAGAGGGGGGGAGGGAGAAGCGGTTCATTCCCTATGGGTTTACTGCTTCGGGAGCCTTTAGAATCCAATCTTACCAGGTGGCCCATGAACAGGCCATGGTGGTACTGGCAGGTTTCCCTGGCCCCTTGCAGCTTCGGATCCCCGGACGGCATAGCGCTCTGAACGCAGCAGGGGCCTTGGCCTTGACCGATGCCCTGGTGAAAGCCGAAGCCCCCGGGGGCTGGCAACAGGAACAGTGGGAAGGGGCACGCCAAAGGTTAGCTGCCTTTACCGGCAGTAAACGGCGCTCGGAAATCCTCGGTGAACGGGGAGGCGTCCTTTTTATGGACGATTATGCCCATCATCCCACGGCAGTGGGTACCACTTTAGCTGGGCTCAAGGAGTTTTACCCTCAGCGCCGGCTGGTCTTGAGTTTCATGTCCCACACCTATACCCGGACCGCTTCCCTGCTGGATGAGTTTGCCCGATGTTTTGAGCAGGCAGATATAACGGTGCTCCATAAGATTTACCCTTCCGCTCGAGAATCCGCCTCCTTAGGGATAAGCGGGGAGACCCTCTTTGCCAAAACTAAGGCCCGTCAAGATAGGGTGTACTATGTGGCAGAGCCGCTGGATGCGGTGGGCTTGCTCCGCGAGGTACTTCGTCCAGGGGACCTGTTTATTACCATGGGCGCCGGGGATAACTGGAAGCTCGGTCAGGCGCTGTTTGCTCAGACTGTCGAGGGGGGGCCGTGAAAAGTATGACCGGTTATGGATACCATGAACAGCCCTATCCAGACTGTTCGGTTTCCGTGGAAATCAAGAGTTATAACGGCCGTTTTCTTGATCTTCTGGTGAATCTTCCCCCCTATTTTTCAGCCCTGGAGCCTGCCATCCGAAGCTACGCGGGTACCCGGTGCAGACGAGGAAAGGTGGAAATTACCCTGCGTTTCAAAGAACATAATGTCCCTTTTTCCGTTTCAGTAAACCGGGCCGCAGCGGAAGCCTATCGGGAGGCCCTGGCGGTTTTGGGGGAGATTTTCCACAGCGAAGAAAAGCCCAGTCTTGGGCTGGTGCTTGGATTGGAAGGGGTTTTGGGGATCGAAAAAAAACGGGATGATACCGGGTATTGGAAACAGGTAGAACCGGTTTTACGGGTTGCCCTCGCCCAGTTTGATGCAGCCCGGGATCGGGAGGGGAAGCGGACCGAGGAGGATATTCTTTCCCATCTGGCCGTGCTGGAGGCTTCGGTTAAGACCGTAACTTCCTATGTGCCTGCCTTGGAGGTATCAATTCAAGAAAACCTCCGTAACCGTTTTATGGAACTTTTGAAAACCAGCGGTTTAGTATTCCCCCCGGGCGGAACCGCCACGCCGCCCGGGTCTATCCAGGCTGATGGTACTACCCTGGACAACCGGATCCTGGCAGAGACTGCAGTGTTGCTGATGAAATACTCGATTTCAGAAGAGCTTGCCCGGCTTAATGCTCACCTGGCAGAATTTCGGGCTGAAGTAGCGCAGAACCCCAGTCCTGGCAGGAAACTGGATTTTCTCTGCCAGGAAATAAACCGGGAGGTCAATACTATCGGTTCCAAGGCCCCGCTCCTTGAAGTAAGTCGGGCCGTGGTCAATATGAAGGATGCCCTGGAAAACATCCGGGAACAATTGCGGAATGTGGAATAGGCCTCCCCATGATAGGGGGCCTGGTTCAAACAGGAACCGCTGGTTTAGGTTTGGCCCTGAAACCTCAGTTACAAGCCCTGGAAACCTTCTGAGGGTACTGAGGCTTCCCACAATAAGGAAACCCGGTTTTGCTGTACACTCCCTGCTATAATTCCCTGGAGGCCCCTAAGAAATGCTGCAGGAATGAGGGAGAGGAGTTGTTCAGCCTGTTCCAACCCCTGAGCATCTTCGATTTGATTCAGAAACAGGATTTTCTTCCCTCGGGCATCGCTGAAAAGCCCTTTGGAACCAGGGTTGTTTTCCTTAAGATTACCGGTAATCACCGGTACGAGATGGTGAAGGCTGAGGGGTTCTCCCGCTTGTGCGCCGGTCAGGGCGGAAAAAAGGGAAAGCCGGTGTATGATATCCGCTGAAACCGGGAGGCCTACCGGCCAAAGGGGCAGGATACCGATGGTTAGGGTAGTATAGGCCGGGATCACCGGTTCATAGGCTGCCCATGCTTTGAGGGGCAATCTACGGGAGCCGTCTCCTTCAATAAGCGCCTGGTCAAAGCAAGAAACGAGGGATGCTAAGAGGTCCGGCGATAGGGCGCCGTATTTACCGGAAACCTCATCCCGTATTCCCGCGAGGCTTATCCCCGGGGCAGGCTGAAAGGAACGGTGCCGTACCCCGTGGGCATCGAGGAGATAATCGTATAAGCCTGCTTCTTGCGGCGGGAAAAACATCCGCGTGGTGGTGGTAACCAGGGTCTTCCGATGCCGGCCCTGCTGGGCAAGGCGCCAGATGAGGGAGGTTTTCCCCCCGCTCCCGATGACGGTGATTACCTGGGGTTCTGATGTTTTCCATCGTTCCACATAGGCGGCAGGTAGGGTTTGGCATAAGGGCATACGCTGCTCCTGGTAATAACGGTATTACAGCAAAAATGACGGTACCCGGCCCCTTGGAAGGGTTTTGGGGTTTATCCTGCCCCCCCAAGGCACTGCTAGGTTATGCGGATTCTCGGATCCAGTATTTGTATACCTATGTCTACCAAGGTATTCGCCAGTATCACCATACTGGCGATATACACCACCAGGGTCTGGATCATCGGATAATCCCGGGACATGATAGACGTGATCAGCAACCGGCCAATACCTGGTATGGTAAAGACCTGTTCAATCACGATACTGCCGGAAAAAATTTCGCCGATTATCATCCCCAGGACCGTAAGCGCAGGGATAAAGGCATTTTTCAACACATGACGGTACAGTACCCAGGTTCGGGAAGCCCCTTTGCTGTAAGCTGTGCGCACATAATCACTGCGTAGCTGCTGCAAGAGGGAACCGCGCAAGAATTTGATCACCACCGCCGCATTCGGTATGGCAATGGCTAAGGCCGGAAACAGGAGATACCCCAAAAAACCGATGCCATTCTCCTTATAAGACACATACGCACCGGGGATGAAGCATTTCAGCAAGAGTCCAAACACCCATATAAACAAGACGCCTAAGAAAAAACCCGGCAGGGCAATCGTAATGGTACTCAGGGTATTCACCATCCGGTCCAGAAGGGACCCTTCCTTATGAGCCGAGAGCAAGGCTGTGGGAATGGCAATAAGGCAGATCAGCAGCAGGGACAGGGATGCCAGGGTAAGGGTAACCGGCAACCGTTCCCGGATCATACCCGCGATGGATGCCCCGCGGAACCGTACTGAATTGCCTAGATTCCCTGTGAGAAAACGGCCAAGCCACCGGCCGTACTGGACCAGGATGCTCCGGTCGAGGCCCAGTTCCTTACGCATCGCGGTGATTTGCTCATCTGTGGCCTCTATACCCAGCATAAGGCTGACCGGATCCCCGGGGATGAGGGTAAAGGCCGCAAACGTAATCACAGACACTAAAAATAAGGTCAAAACCGTAATGATGAACCGGGTACCGAGGAAATACATAGGAAGCTTCCTAAACCATAGCCTGCTTTCGGCTATGGACTTGTGTTACTATACCCTAACGGAGGTTTCCGAATCAGGCTATTGCAGTCGATAGATGGTCGAAACATCGAAAACATACAAAGGGTAACTCACTATACCCCCAAAACGGCCCTTGGGGAAGGTCCGAAACCCCCAGATATCCTGGATATAGACACTGGCCGCTTCTGCTGAAATAATCTGCTGGGCCTGCCGGTATAGAGCAATACGCTGCTGTTCATCGGACTCACCTAAAATCACATCATACACCGCATCGTATGCGGGATTGTTGAAATTCACGAAGTTACTTGTTGCATTGGAACGGTACCGCTCCAGAAAACTCCGGGGGGAAACCTGGGGAGCATCCAGGGAGATGATGGTTCCTTGATACTGGCGTCCCCGGTATACATCGGCTAACCAGGTTGCCCAGTCTACCAACTTAATAGTGGCGGTAATCCCAATATTCGCCAGTTGGTTCACCACCACCTGGGCAGTGTCTACGTGCATGGTGTAATTGGCGGGAACCGTGATTTCCAGGGAAAAGCCCTCGCCATAACCGGCCTCAGCCAGGAGTTCCTGAGCCTTTTGGATATCCACCGGGTAGGGATTTTTCAATGACCTATCGTAATAGCTGCTTAGCCCGGGAATGAGGGGGCTTCCGGATGGTTCGCCCATGCCGTAGAAGGCAGTATCGATAATCTCAGTTATATCCACTGCATAGCAAATAGCCTGTCGGACCCTTACATCATCCAGGGGCTTCACTCCATTGTTTAAAGCCAAGAGTTGCACCGCATTAGAAGGATTTGGTATCATATCAAAACGGTTCGGATCCAATTGTTGGACGATGCCACTGGTAATACTCGCGGCATCAATATTACCCCCCTGTAAAGCCAGGAGTAACGCATCGGAATCCGCAAGGAAGACATAGGTAACCTGGTCCAGGTGGGGCAATCCTTCCTGCCAATAGCGGGGATTTTTCACCAGTACCAAGGACTGCTGGGTCTTGTAGCTTGCAATAGAGAAGGGGCCGGTACCGATGGGGGTTCCTTCCCGATCCTGGTTGTGCTTCGGCACGATACCGATGGTGAGATAGGGCAAGAATTCGGGATCCGGCGACTTCAAGGTAATGGCCATATCCTGATCCGAGGTTTGCTCGACCTGAGCTATTCGGTCAAACCCGGTAAAACCCGCTTGCATAGCCGTATCCAAGGTGAAGATCACGTCTTCGACCTGTACGGGGGATCCGTCATGGAACTGCACCCCAGAACGCAGCCTAAAGGTGTATACCAGGCCATTCTCCTTAATCTCGTACTGGTCAGCCACAGCAGGCTGGAAATTACCCTGGGTATCTGGTTTCACTAAGCCTTCAAAGACGTTAAAAAGGATACTCCTTCCATCCGCGGTGTTAGACGGGCTTAAGGGATCCAGCGTAGCCGGCTCGGTGGTAAGCCCAAAGCGTAGCTCCCCCCCCTCAAGGGGCGTACTGCTTAGGGCGAGGGTATCGGTACTTTGGCTTACCTGGTCTTGGGGCTTGGTTTGATTCCGTGAGCAGGATTCCAGCATCCCCAGGAATCCCAGTACCAGCAGGGTACTTATTCGACGTTTCTTGTGCATCATTTTGATGTATACCACTCCTTTGGTAATAAATACTTATATTTTCTATGTTTATACCATAATCGATCTCTTTGTACAAGGGGGTGTGCAAAACCCAGGGCCTGTATGTACCGGGTAAATACCGAAAGGGAATGGGCTTAGACCTTAGTTTTTAACAGGGCCAGGATACGCTCAAAGGCAGAGTTCGGCTTCCTGAGTTCCCGGGAACCTCTGGTGATTTTACAGAGGGAAATACCGAGATTTCTTGCGATTTCCCGTTGGGGGATCTTATCCCCCAGGGCCTTAACCAGAGCCCAGCGGGAGGCAATATCCGCGGTCTCTGCAGGGGTCAGGAGGCAGCGTAAAAAAGATTCGATGAGTTCACCATCGCTGGTTTTTGCCAGGGTCCACGCCAATTCGGTGAGATTTTCCGCAACCCGGGGATCAGTTATATTCATAGGCTTAGTATAGGGGATCCAGGAAAAAAAGAGAAATGCTCCACCTTATCTGGTATTATGTTTTGCAGCATAACTCTCTTATAATAGAGGCTTTCCCAAAAACTGAAGTTTTGGGAAAGCCTCAATAAAAATATAATAAAAAAGTCCAACTTCCCATAAGGTCTGTATGCGCTTTAGAGCCTAAAGGCCCATAGGGGTTCCCCGGCTGGCTAGGTCAGCCGGCCTTCGGCCTCAGTCCAAATTTTTTATGCGATTTCACTTCGCAATGCCTCATCGAAATTCTAACCCAAAAGGGGCCATGCCTCATTATAAAAATCTAACCCCAATTAAACCGGTTCCCGCCGACAGGAAAATGTCGGAGGTGCCAAATCGGGTTAGACATGAAAGATAGACGGGCGCTGACCAATGAAGTCAGCAAACGCTACAAGAACACGGGAAAAAAAGAACAGAAACAAATCCTGGACGAGTTTACGGCGAATACGGGGTACACCCGTAAGTACGCCATCCACCTCCTGTCCACCTGGGATAAATCCACCGGGGTAAAACGGGACGGCAGGCTGGTCAGGCTCAAAACCGGGAATCCAAAAAAACGAAAGAAACGAACCGGAACGCTCCGGTACGGCCCGGAAGTTGTTGAGGTAGTACGCTATATCCGGGAAGCCTTCGGATACCGCTGCGGTCGGACCAAAGGTCCGCAGCTCTTGGCCCCCCTGATACGCCTTATCATCGATTTTCTGGTAACTGACCAGACCTTCGGGCCCCTCAGCACTCAGGACTTTAGGGCGAAGCTCATGACCATAAGCGGGGCCGCCAGCGACCGCCGGCTTGCTCCGAACCGGAAAAAACGTGCACTCAAGGGAAAAAGCCACACCAGGCCGGGTACGCTCCTGAAAAACCAGATCCCCCTCAGAGCCTATTTCTCCTGGGACGAGCGGAAACCCGGCTACTTCGAGATGGATACCGTAAGTCATTGTGGGGCAGGCAGTTACGGAGCGTTCTGCAGTTCTCTTATTATGACCGGTGTCGCCTCAGGCTGAGTCGAAATCAGGGCCTGCAGCCGCTTAACCATGCGCCAAGTGTTGCGCTGCCATTTGGAAACATCGCGCTTGACAAAACATATCACCTTGAAAAGAATGTGCTTTGCCTGCGCTACGTATTGAGCAATCAGGGAACTGATCCAGCTTGCTTTAACCTGGTCCCGGTAATCGATCTTTCCTTCCCCGGTGATGGGGAAACTATGTTACGGCTTTTCAGATGTTCCGGCGAAGCCAAAGAACGTATCGCGCCGGATAATGTCGCGCTTACGGATACCAAGGCGCTCTGTTTTCAGGACATCAGAAACGAGGTAACCCTTAACCTGCTGTTCGACCGCCAAGTTGACATTGAAATCAAATCCATAACAAGCTCTTCCAGCCATGCCGCCGATGTATACCAGTCAACCTGCATAAGCCCGCTCATACCCGTGTCTTTCGCCGCTGGAGAGCGTTTCGAGACGGAGATACGCCTGCAAATCGGCGCCATTGAAAGCTGGCAGAGGAACTGTGACGCCTCACAAGGAAGGCTCTGCCCCAAACCAGAGACCAGGTTATAGGGCGGGTTCGGCTTGACAGCAGCATGAGTATGCTGTGGAAAGGGAAATTGCTTCATAAGCGAGTTCAATAGGGACTTAAAAAAGCGGTTTTTGTCTATCGCTTGGCGGTTCTTGGCTAAACCTTAGCGGTTTAGCTCCGCCGTTCAGCGGTTTTTGTCCGCCGCTTGGCGGTTTTTCTGAACCGCTCCCATGTCTTTGGGGACAGTTCCCATGTGTTTATGAGCGGCTCCCATGTGTTTGTAAACGGCTCCCATGTGTTTATGAGCGGCTCATATGTTGTGGTCTCTATGGTAAGAACCTCTGGCGCGCTGCTTCCCTCCTCCTCAATAAGATTCCGCCGCGCTGCTTCTACCAGGGGAACCTTTGCCAGCCTGTTCATATAGATCATGAAGCCCCCCAAACCAGCCAGCAAGATACCTGCCGAACATATAAGCCGCCGGATAATAATGGCTCTCCGCTGTTGCTGGCCAGTTCGCTATACAGCCGTCTGAGAATCTCATCCGATACTTGTCGTGTTGCTCCCCAGAGCGCCTCTATGACGCTGATAGTCAGGTTTCGCTCAGCCTGGGCCGCCTCGAATTCGGCTGCCGCGTCCGTTATCAGTCTCTCTTTTTCTTGTGGGTCCATCGCTAACCCCTGCCTTGGGATACCGGAAGTATATCATACTTCCCTCTATTTGCCCCGAAAAAGAAGTTGCACCCCCAGAAAAAATATGCATTTGACAAGCCCTTTATACCGTGGTATATATACTAAATCTCCTTAAGCTTGGTGATGAACATCAGGTTGTCTTTTTCCAGTACCCGATTGTATCAATCCCATGACGGGATGAGGCAGACTATAGGTTTATAGGCCTGTGCGGAAATGAATTCCCTATAACACAACTCAGAGGAGTATCCTATGACT
>JAIRNP010000061.1 GCA_031258005.1 Treponema sp. | reverse complement strand
ATTGGGACACCCTCCATGCGGTATCCCCATTATAATTTGGGCAACAGCGTCAACAAGTTGACGTTTCAATTTGAGGCATGACCTCTTTTCGACAACATTTTTGATGAGGCAATGCGGGGTGTTGCATTTTTTGGCAAAGTATAACAAAATCATCCCTGATAATTCATACTGATTTGTAGTAATGCATTATGAAAAATTCTTGTAATGCGCAGGTCCCGGGTTCGGTTCCCGGCCGTGGCTCACCGTGAACCCCGGGTTCCGTCTGAAGGGTATGAAGCAAACCGTAAAAACCCGCAGTCCTAGCCTGCGGGTTTTGGTTGTGCAAGGAGCGGGGTATGCATAAAAAAACACGGGAAAGTGCCATCAAGGCGCTGATTTCAAACATGACGCTGGAAGAAAAGGTTTCTCAGCTCAGTTACACCAGTCCTGCCATTGAGCGATTGGGGATTCCTGCCTACAACTGGTGGAACGAATGCCTCCACGGAGTCGCCCGTTCTGGGATCGCCACGGTGTTTCCCCAGGCCATTGCCCTGGCCGCCACCTTTGATGAAGGGTTCATACGAAGCGTGGCCGCGGCCATTGCGGATGAAGCCCGGGCTAAATACAACGAGGCCATTAAACAGGGCAATCGGGGCCAATACGGGGGACTCACCTTCTGGACGCCGAACATCAACATTTTCCGAGACCCCCGCTGGGGCCGGGGCCAGGAAACTTACGGGGAAGACCCTTACCTCACAAGCCGCATCGGCCTGGCTTTTGTCCAGGGCCTCCAAGGGGATGATCCGGAACAGCTCAAGATCGCAGCCTGTGCCAAACACTTCGCGGTTTATTCCGGCCCGGAAAACCAGCGCCATACCTTTGACGCCCAGGTTTCCAAGAAAGACCTTTTTGAGACCTACCTCCCCGCGTTCAAAGTCCTGGCGGAAGCGGGAGTGGAAGCGGTGATGGGCGCCTATAACCGGACCCTCGGAGAACCCTGTTGCGGCAGTACCTATCTATTGCAGGACATACTCCGGGGTGCGTGGGGCTTCAAGGGTCATGTGGTTTCTGATTGCTGGGCCATCCGGGATTTCCACGAAAACCACCGGGTTACCGCTTCTCCCGAAGCATCCGCAGCCAAGGCCCTTAATGCGGGCTGCGACCTCAACTGCGGCTGTACCTACCCCTATCTCACCGTGGCCTGCAAGCAGGGACTGGTAAGCGACGCCGCCATCGACGCTGCCCTCACCCGGCTCCTGCGGACCCGGTTCAAGCTAGGCATGTTTGATCCCCCGGAGCAAGACCCCTACCGTAGTTTAGGCAGGGAAATCATTAACTGCGAAAAACACCGGGCCTTGGCTTTAGAAGCCGCGTGCAAATCCATGGTCCTCCTGAAAAACGATAAACACCTCTTGCCCCTGGATGAGCGGTTCAAGCATATCCTCCTCCTGGGTCCGGGTGCGGCGAACCCCCATACCCTGTTAGGCAACTATTACGGCCTCAGTCCCCGGCTGGTTACCATCCTGGAAGGCCTCGCGGGTAAAGTCCAAGATAAATATGGGATTAATCTGGAATACCGTCAGGCCTGTCTCCAGTACGAGGCGAACCATCCTTCCAACGTGATCTTTGGAGAAGCCGCGGAAAAAGACCTGGTCATTGGGGTGTTCGGTCTTGATGGAGCTATGGAAGGAGAGGAAGGAGACGCCATTGCCTCTGATTCCAATGGCGACCGGGAGGCCATAGAACTTCCCCCTTGGCAGCTTGCGTACCTGCGGAAGATCCGGGCCGAAGGTAAGCCCCTGGTCTTAGTGCTTACCGGTGGAAGCCCTATTGCGGTACCTGAAGACATTGCCGACGCCATCATCTTTGTGTGGTACCCTGGGGAACAAGGGGGGACCGCAGTGGCGGATATCCTCTTCGGCGATAGATCCCCCTCGGGGAAACTTCCCATCACCTTCCCCGCATCCACGGCCCAGCTTCCTCCCTACGATAGTTATGCCATGCAGGGAAGAACCTACCGGTATATGCAGGAGCAGCCCCTGTATCCCTTTGGCTTCGGCCTCTCCTACACCAGCTTCCGCTTTGGGTATGCAGGTTCTGCGCTCCTCTCTGCCCAGGAGCTTAAGGCCGGCGATTCAGTGCAGGTTAATGTCCAGGTAACCAATACGGGTGATCGGGATGGGGAAGCCGTCATTCAGGTGTATGTGGCCAAGGATCCCCCCGACGCCCATGATCCCATTGCCTCTTTGAGGAAATTTGAGCGCCGGTTTATTCCTGCACGGGAAACCCGGTCCTTCTGCGTGGAACTTCCCTCCTCGGCTTTTGAGACGATCGATGAAGAAGGCCGCAGCATCCTGGCCCCTGGCTCCTATAAGGTCATCGTGGCGGATGCGGCGCCCCTCCCCGGAGCAGTGGAAAAAGGCGCAACCCCTCCGGTGAGTGAAACCCTGAGGGTGCGATGAGGCAGGAAAGGCAGGGCTTTTAAAAGGGGGTGGAGATTAGTCCACCTTCTTTTGTATCCCCTTTATAAGGGGAAGCCTGTGAAAGGGGATACTGCTACATGAGGGGCGCAAAGAGCCTGAGCACTTCCTGCAGGATCCGCTGGAAGGCGGTTCGAGCGCAGTCTTCCCAGGTGATCGGATGGCAGTGGGGAAGGGTTTCAAGGAAATCCCGTTTTATGGACGCCACTGCGGGGTTTTCATAGATACAAACCCCGCATTCAAAATGCAGATAGAGGCTGCGGAAATCCAGGTTCGTGGTCCCTACTGTGGCCACCTGGTCATCAGCGACAAAGGTCTTACAATGGTTGAAACCGTGGGCATATTCGTAGATCTGAACCCCCCCTGCAAGGAGCTGCCGGTAATATGAACGGGAGGTAATGGCCAGGATCTTCTTGTCCCAGCGGTGGGGAGTGATGATTCGCACGTCCACGCCGCTTTTGGCGGCTAAGGTCAGGGCGGAAAGGAGATTATCATCCACCACCAGGTAGGGGGTATTGATATAGACGTAGGTTTTCGCGTTGTTGATGATGTGGAGGTATACATGTTCCCCTACATTTTCATCGTCCAAAGGGCTGTCCGCGTAGGGCTGTACAAAGCCCTCTGCAGGAACCGGACAGTCCGCTTTTTCCCAGGGGTACAAGGCCCGGTAATGTTCTCCCTCCTCCTCCTCCTGTTCCAGGTTCCACATGTGCAGAAAAATCAGGGTAAAAGCCCAGGCTGCCTCTCCTGAAACCATAATAGCCGCATCCTTCCAATGGCCGAACCGATCTATGGCGTTGATATATTCATCTGCCAGGTTAATACCGCCGGTAAAGGCGACCTTCCCGTCAATGACCAGGATCTTCCGGTGATCCCGGTTGTTCTGGAGGGAGGAGAGAATCGGCTTAAAAGGGTTGAACACCATACATTTGATCTTATTTCGCTCCAAGTGCTCCTTGAAATTCGGCGCCAGGGACATGAAACAGCCCAAGTCATCGTAGATGATCCGTACATCCAGGCCTGCTTTGGCTTTTTTTTCCAGGATTGCGATGATGGGGTTCAACATGGCCCCATGCCGAAGGATAAAGAATTCCATGAAGATATACTGTTCCGCCTTTTCCAGGGCTTCAAGGACCGCCTGAAAAAACCCTTCTCCCGAGTCAAAATAATCCGTATGGGTACGGGTATAGACCGGATACCCTGCATAGTTCTGAAGATACCGGGCTAGGGACAGGTAGTCCTTATGACCTGCAGAGAGGTCCTCCAGGGCCGTTCCGGGGAGGGTTGAGAGGGGACGGCATTGTACATCCCCGATTTTCATGAGCCTTCTGAGTTTGCGTGAATGGGATTGGGAATGAAACACGATGTACAAACAGCCGCCGAAAATAGGAAAGAGCAGAATCAGGAATATCCAGGTTAATTTATAGGCGGGTTTTTCTTTTTTATTGAGAATATACAGACAGACTACGATGCTTAAGCCATTGAGGCATATACTGCCATAGCGAAAAATCAGGCTTCCCCCGGCAATGACCCCTAATATAAAACTCATCTGGATAAGCAGCATGGTTATGACATACACACGGCGCCTAAAAAGGACCCGAACCCATTTTTTTTTCATGGTTTATGCTATACCCTACAAGCCCTAATAAGTCCGAAACTGCATACAAGGAACGCTTAAACCGGCCAGATCCCTGCTCCTTGACGAAGGAGCGTAACTTCATCGCCGCTTATATCAAGGATAGTAGAGAATATCCGCATTTGTTCTTCTCCGCTATCCAAGATAAGATCCAATCCTTCTATGGTAGACAATTCCCAGGCCTCTTGAAACAGTTCTTCTTCCGGAATCGGCGGAAGCTCCAGAATATCCGGATCCGCCGGAAGCGGATCCCCCGTAAAACCGGGGATCATGCTGCGTTTTGCGGTTATCGAATACAAGGGCAGTCCCAGGGTGCGGGTGATTCCCAAGGCTACCGGATGATTCGGGATCCGGACCCCCAGTTCCTTACGCCCCAATCCCAAGGTCTTTTCAGTGCCCCGGAGGGTTTTGAGGATAAATACATAGGGTCCCGGGGTAAGCCGGTTGATGAGCCGAAACCGGGTGGTATCCATCTGGCACCATTCCCCGAATTGAGCGATAGCGGAACACAAGAGGGTAAAATGCCGCTCATCCCGCTCCCCCGAGAGGGCCCTCAGCTTTTTGATGCCCTCCGGGGATTTAAAAGAGCAGGTTATGCTCCAACTGGTATCGGTAGGCAAGGCCACGAGCCCTCCCTCCGCAAGGGCATTGGCCCCCCGATCGAGAATCCGATCATCCATATTACCAGGAACGATATATTCAACCATAGGTTCCCCGCCTTTTACTGAAACCATACCTCAGCTGCATACGTTAAGTGTACCATACCTAGGGTTTCTTTGCTAGATTTTTCTATACCCTGTCAATAACGAGGGAATCGTTCACTCCTTTAAGAAGTGATTAAAAATAACATTTACAATATTTTCTGAGGTGAAATGGTATAATTCCATTCTCAGTAAAATTTATGTCGTTTGATATTTATTGATTCGCGAAATTTTTTTGAAGTGCGAATTTTATGGCGAAAAAGCTTCGTAAGGAGTCAGGTAGCCTAAAACCCCGCGAGGCCGATTGTTGATTTTATCAACGATTTTGTCAAGCTGTTTTTGGGTAAGCCTGTCAAACGGCGCTCTTCTGGGGAGGTACTGTCTAATGAGCCCGTTGGTGTGTTCGGTAAGCCCCCGCTTCCATGAGTGGTACGGATGGGAGAAGTAGATGTCTATCCCAAGAGCCTGCGACAGGTCCTTATACGCCGCAAATTCCTTGCCGTTGTCCACTGTCAGGGTGTTCCGCAACGGCGCGGGTATTGGCTTGAAGGCGCGAATGGCGGCCTTGTTCAAGCCCGCCGCCGTCTTGTCTGGCATTATGTTTGCCAGAAGCACTTTGGTGTTCAGGCCTGCAAACGCAGCTATAGAGGCGTTTTTTCCGGCGCTTTCTATGGTGTCACCCTCCCAATCGCCCGCGCGGGACTTCTCCTCAACGATTTCCGGGCGTTCATCAATGGAAACACGGTCAGGTATCCGGCCGCGGCGGTCTTTCGTCCCCTTCCGTTTGCGCGGTTTTGCCTGCTTTTGACGAAAATGGTCTTTCAGCGAAGGGTCTTTCGCCGTTTCCTGGTATATATGGGCGTAGATGGGCGATGTTGAAGCCTGCTTTTCCGGTTGCCCGGGGTATAACACCTCAAGCCGGCCTGAAATCTGATCCGCAGAGAGGTCTTTTTTAAACAAACCGGTAATTTCCCGCATGAGCGCGGGGTTGTCCGGTTTGGGGCTTGGCTTGTTGTCCAGCCGCCTTTGAACGCTTGCCGCCTGGGCCTCATTGCCGGTATACACGCCGCCTGACCCGTTGCGATTGAACTCGCGGTATATGCTGCTTTGGTGTTTGCCTAATATCACCGCCCTATAGCAATGGATTCTAATCATCTATTCTGTTTTTTAACAGGGGGCATGAAATTTAAGAATATTATCGCCAGGATTAATCGTCATGCATCACAAACCGGAGAATCATATTTACCTGTATCAAAATTTAATATCTAAATCAGAGAGCACTCTCTAACCCGTTTCAACATCTCATCCGCCTTTGAAGTCCTTGGAACCGCCCAAATCCTGACCAACCGGACGGAGGAGGCTGAAATCATAGTAACATTAGCCCAAAACGGCGGCTTGCAGATAAAAAGCCGCCTCCAAAATCCCCTCGTCCAAGCCGTGTGATTTCCCTATCACTCGGTAAGTTCATAAGTGATATTGATATGCAGGGCCATGCTTCTTTTAATCGCGCCGTTCTTAATCGGACATATCCTTTCTATCAGCGACACTGCTGCCCTATCCAGAATTGAACTGCCGGAAGAATGATTTACCCTGACAGAAACAAGGCCGCCGTCTATTCCAATCTCAAAATATACGCCCACAACCCCCTCGATATTACGCCGCCGTGCCATTTGGGGATACAGGAGGTTTTGCCTGATAAGGCTGCTGATGTAGACAAGAAGTTCCTCATATTCACGGTTGCCGTCCGGTTCGCGGTATTCGGGGCTGGCTATGGGTTCACCTTCCCCATCCGCAGTTTCCAGAGCTATATCCTCATCCCCTTCCTGCGCTTCGGCTATATCCTCCGCCTCCTGTTGCGGTACAGGTTCCGGCGGCGTTTCCACAGGTTTTTTCTCTACAACCTTCTGTTCCTGCCGCTGAACGGGAATGGAAACAGGAGCAGGAACACTTCGCGGCGGCATCTTTACCATCCTTGTCAGTTTTACCCTTGTAACCGGTTGATTTTCCGGTTCGGGAAGCGGCGCGGTTAGATTGCTGCTCCCGGCCCACCCGAAAAAAACAAAACTATGAAGCGCAAGCGAAAGGCCTATCATAACCGGGAACGCCCTATTAGAGTTGTTTGGAAACTTCAGTTTCCGAACAACTTCCATTAAAAAACGCAGTTTTGTAAGGCTGAAAGCCTGAAAA
>JAIRNP010000033.1 GCA_031258005.1 Treponema sp. | reverse complement strand
GGGACACCCTCCATGCGGTATCCCCATTATAATTTGGGCAACAGCGTCAACAAGTTGACGTTTCAATTTGAGGCATGACCTCTTTTCGACAACATTTTTGATGAGGCAATGCGCCTACTTGCATAAAATTGCGGCGTATGTTATGATAATCCTATGGGTTGGTTTTCGGTGAGAAATTGGCTTTTTCATGCGGCGGCGTATCTCGCGCTTGCCATTATGGGGATGTTCACGTTTGTGACCCTGGATGCCCCGTATTTTAATAACCTTGCGGATAAAATGACGGACAAAAGCGCATGCTTTAGCGCCCTTATCATCCACCCTGTCGAATATTCCGCAACAATCAGCACAACAAAAGACCACCCCTTCTATCCGTTACGGCATGGTTTGTTTCGTCTGGTAATGCCGGTAAGCGCTCTCACCGCCGGAGCGGACCTTTTGTGCGCGACGGTCAGGCTTATTACCAAGGCTGCGGCATATAACAAAAAAAATACCATTCTTTTGAAACTGAGAATTTGATCCCTGCTTTGACAACAGTATAATTTTTTCTCGTTACCTAAGAAGACGGGCTTAAAACCAATCGGGTTTCGAGACGGGCTTCCATAGCGGTCAAGCAGTTGGAAACACCTGCGGATTTTTTCCCAAGGAGGACTTTGTTTTCATAGCCTGGGTGCTGTTCATCAAAACAGGAGTGTTCTCTTATGTTTTGGAAAATTTTTGGGCTGACCTTCGCAGCCGCGTTCGGATTAGTATTAAACATCGGCTGCGCATCCCGTGAAAAACACGTATGTGTTTTCAATAGGGGTATGGCCCTGATTAATTCCGAGGACCGGGAACTGTTGCCTAAGGCCGACAACCCGGAGGAAATTTACCCCATTTTGTCCCAGGTTCATTGGACTTGTTCACTAACTTCAGTTATTGAACAAGTTCCGCTAAAAAGATTGGGCGGATTTCTGCAAGAAATTTGCCCAATCTACGAGACTTGTGACGGACTAACGTCCGTGACAACCAATCGGGTTGTTGAACAAGTCCAGTCAAGGAGAATATATGCAATGTTTTAGCTTTATACAACGATTAAAAGGCCGCTTAGGGTCATCAGAAATGAAAGAAGCGGATGGGATACCGCAAAGAAAACCTTCGCTACGACTGGATAAGGAACTCGAACTTATTCCCAACAAAAAATATCGCTTGACCCGGCAAATGTATTTGTTTCCGGAACAGGAAGTCAGTCCGCAGATCAATGACTACTTGAAGATAGGCGCTGTCGTTACCTATCTGAAATCCGGAGAATTAGTGGAAGGCAACAACAAGTATATGCCTTGGGTATATGTGCGAAGTGAAAAACAAAAGAAACCGGACATGGGAAGGGGACAGGAAGGCTGGTGTTTCTCCCATTATTTACAAATGATAGAAGCCGAGGAGGCCGGTGTATGACAATTGGTGAAATGCTCGAACAGAGCGCCCTTTTAACGGTGCTTGGTATGACCGTTGTTTTTGTCTTTTTGTGGTTTATGATAATCTGCATGAATGCGACAGCCCAACTGGTGCATAAAATGGGCTGGGATAGGGATATACAACAGTCTCAAAATATCCTCCCACCAAAAAACGTAAGCGGTGCGACGGCAACTCCTGAAATTACCGCCGCTATAATGGCAGCGGTTACAGAATACCGGAAAAAAGAGCTTCATGAATAAGGGTTATGTAATAGAGTTGTTCAAAAACTTTAGTTTTAAACAACTCTATTTTCTCGATTGCATTTGTATTCCCTTCAATCAAGCATACCCCTCTTATAATTACCGTGCCAGCAACTATAGCGAGGGGTTTTACTTTTTGTCCGTCCGGTCAGCGTATCACATCGCTGCTCTACTCGTTGACGGCTACTGCGGCGGCGTTTAGGTAATATCCGAAAAACAGGGAATTGCCTTCGGCGTCCTGGCCGAGAATGGACGCGGCTTCACCGGTAATGGTAACCGCCGTTCCTTCTCCGGGTATTGGGAGCGAACCTTTAACATGGAAATTGTTCCCCTGATATTGGACTACGGAAACGCCCCCAAAAACCGTCAATGTACCGGAGACGGTTACCGATGAGAATTCACCGGGGCAGACTGTGCCAACCGCAGCCTTGCTGACGTTCAATACCGCGGTGTTCGTTTTGGGGGTCAGGCCGCTCTCGCACCCGGTAAAGGCGGTGGCGGTAACGAGGGTCAACAGCAGCGCCAGACATGGTAGTACACTTCGTTTCATGCGGTTTCCCCCTTCATTAATACGCCAGCGTCCAGGTTTGACCGTTAAACGTAAGCTGTCTGGCTTTGAAATAATGGCCTGCAGCCGTTCCATCATCCATGATGACCGATGAATAGCCCTGGAGGGTAACTTTTGCGCCTACCACCAGGCCGGGGACGGAACGCATCAGCCGGTTCAGTCCCTTGACAAAGTAGGTGTTGGAGCCGTCCCGTACCGCAAGCTGGCCGTTGACAACCTCAAGGGTTCCCAAAATGGTAACTGTGGTCAGGTTGCTGCCGCTGTCTTCCGCTTCGGTCAAACCGCGTCCTGAAGGCCCTATACCCGGCCCGCCCCAGCCGGCGAAGGCCGAGGCAGTGAAAGCAATCAGGGGGACAATTAAAAACTTCTTCATACCCTATTCCTTTGCGGTATTCTCTCGAGACTTCGTTGAGAGTACCCGCCGTCTAATACCACGCTGGCGTGGTCAGATTTCCCCGCCCTGCGGCGTGGATGGGTATAGAATACGGAATGCGATGAGCCAAAACGGGGGGTCTCATTCAGAAAATCTTTCCTCGATTTCCTGCCGTTTTTTCTGTCCCCTCTGCCAGCTATAGGTTTCATCATCTTCAATGACAGGAGCGGCGGCAGGCGGGGAGTTGTCCATGGCGGGGGATACGCTGCGCTTTATGCCGATCCCGATGGCAACGCCGGTTGCCAAGAGCAATACAGCGGCAAGGGAAATAATAGCGATTTTGAGGGAATGGTTATATGTAACCGTAATAACCATTCCCACCTGGCAGTCGGCGGGGGTCGGTATTGCGCCGATTTTTCCGTTATTAAAGAGGACAATGCTTTTTGGTTCCCCTACCTGTACGATAACACCTTTCATTTCCCGGCCTCCTCCCAGGGAACCGGTTCCCCGGGAACTGGTTCCCTGGATTGCGGCACAAAGGAATACACATAGGGATAATCCCCTTGGGATATGATAATGAGCGCCACAATATACTGGTGATATTTTTCCAGCGTCTTCCGGGGAAAAGTTTCGGCAAGGCGGGTAACCGGCAGTTGACGGCTTGCAAGGGTCCTGGCTAACAGCCCAGGATTGCGCCGTAGGGTTTCCGCAATGCGCTGGCAAACGGCGCGGGAACGGGCCTGCCTGGGGCATTTTTTGAGCAGCACTGCCCATGAAAAGCCCCATTGGGAAAATTCGCTGTCGATAGCTTCAATTTCAAGACGCAAATTGTTTTCCTCTTCCGTCCGGTTATAAATTTCCCGTGCTATATCCGCTTCCCATGTTGTCTCTTTTTTATCTATTTGGGCAGATAGTGAAAACAGCCGTTTCTGTAGGGCGATTTCTTTTCTGGTGTTGTCGATGAGACGGTTGCGGATGAGCACTGCGGCGTATTGAATAAACGCGCCCTGTTCAGGATTATAGATTTGAACGCTGTGGACAAAGGCGAGCATGGCGTCGGTAAGATTATCCGCTCTTAACTGGCCGTTATACCTTCCGCTATAGCAGAATACGCTGGACACACATTTCTTGATGAATGGTATATAGTTATGGAGCAGGGTATTCAAGGCGTGTTTGTCCGTCTTGGCAAGCTGTACCTGTTCCGTTAACGGCCCCGCTAAAACCGGTTCAGTATCCATTCAAGCTGTCTTTTGTGGGAATTGTATCCGTTATTGAGTTTGACTCAGGGTTTAAGGTTGACCATACCGGTAAGGCCCGATTCAATTCCATCAAAACCTGCGGGAAACGCCTCTGACGGTTCGCCCGGACGCCAATGGGTGCTCCAATCCCCCATAGCTGCCCGCCGTTGTTCCAACCTCGTACATTTTGCCGTTCAGAGTAAAGGTTGTCGGGAAAAACAACCGTTCCGTTTGCCCCTCTAGGGACGGGGCGGAAGCATACCCTTGCAGGGTAACCTGGGCGCCGTCAATGAAGCCGATGTCATGTCCAAGTTCCCGGACGTAATAGGTGATGGCCTCGCTTTTAACGGCGATCCTTCCGTTACTTAAGCCAAGCGTCCCCGTTATGGTGATTGTCGGTGTTGCAGTCTGGGCAAACAGAATGCCGCCTAGAGCCGCAATAAAAAGACCCAAAAGTACGAATTTTTTCATAGTCCCCTCCTGACAAATTTGTTTCAAGCCGACGGCTTATCCTCTTATCCTCATAGAGGATACGAAAGGCGGATGGCTAAAATGGGGGTGAGGGCAAAAAAATTTTCCACCCCTTATCAACTCATGTTACGCACCATAGGTAGAAAGGACTTGTCAAATAATAACATGACTATTTAATCGGGGTACTATTTTGTAATTCCATGATCCAAAAGGCGGTATTTTGTCAATCGAGATAGTTTTAAATTCATTGCCGGTTACTTTCCTTGCAAGTTGCTATTCCGTATCATCACGAATACAAATAACATTAAGTCCTGTAGTTGTTCGAGTGGAACCAATTAAATCAACAGCGGTTTGAACGTCTACCGGCGGCTTGCCTTGCCGGTTTTTTGAGATGTAGCAGAACAATCTATGCTCTATTTTATTCCACTTGGATGTGCCCGGCGGAAAGTGCGACACCTCAATTTCAAGTCCTGTAGGATCCGCAAACTGTTGAAGCCGGTATTTCCACATTCTATACTTGTAATTGTTACTTCCGCCGCAATCACAAGTTATGTATATCCGGTTTCTGCCCGGATACGTGTGCTTGCCCACCAGCGGGATATGCTTTCCACCGCACATTCGCTTGTGTCGTGGCTTGTGCCTACATTTACAAAACCTGTGTTGTTGTTAAATTATAAACTCCCTAGGGCGAAATTGTACCGAGTTCTTCATCAGGGAAATCATGATCCCAAACCTTCCGCGGGTCTTTTTTATGACGGTATTCCTGCCCGCTGTTCTTGAAACTTCCGATGTTTTCCTTCTTTTTCGTATCTACGGAAATTACCGGGTCCCCCGCTTCGATGTATTGTGCGGCCGTGGTGTTTATAGGATCGAACCGCGCGTTTCTGTCAGGATGAACTTCGCCGACCTGCAGCATCTTTTTGTTGGCTTGCTTGCTATATCCCATTGAGACGAGGAGTTTGTTTATTGTTTCATAGCTTACCTGTATATCCTTCGTCTTTAATTCAGCCTCGATTTTTCCCAGGCTTTCCGTGGTGTACGACAGCACACGTTCCGAATTCCCGTATGTTGAACCGTCTAGCAGTTTGCGGATTTCATCTTCAATACCGGGATATTTTTCTTCAACGTGTTTTGGTCCGCCCCCGCTTTTACGCGCTCTCCCGTCGTATAGTACGCCGCTTTTTAGTTCGTTTGTTCCGCGCTTGATTGTATTACGGGAAAATCCTGTAATCCGTGTCACTTCCGCTATTCCGCCCCGCCCGTACGAAAGGGCTTCGTTTGCCAAAAATAATCGTTTTTGCATTTCATTCAACTGTGGCAGCATCATCTTTATTCGCTTTTCCATACTATTTTTACCCCCTGTTGGATTGGTAAAAATGTTATAACTCATTATCTCTTAATCGTCAAGTTATTGTTCGACGATTCCTAAGCGCGAATGACCGGGTTTGCCGGCCGCTTTCTGGCATGGCTGCGGCGGGAACGCACGGCGGCCCGCTGATGGGCCCGGTTTCCCCGGTAGCTGAACCGCGGGGTGTTCCGCCTGATTTCCCTGCTGACCCAGGAAGGGCTCCTGCCCAATTTTGGGGCGATACGACGGATGGATTGTCCCCGTTCCAGGCCGATAGCGATTTCTTCCCGTTCTTCTCTTGAAACATGGGTGGAGCATTTCTCCTTGTTTGTGCTATATTTACTCATAACGGCATTACTCCTTGGTGCTGAGGTGTTTTGGTAACTCCATCATAAAGGGTATTGCCGTTTTTTTATAGGCACAGCTGGGGCTGTCCAGAAAGTAAGGGCGGCCCCTTATAGTTTTTCCCGGCCCGGCCAGACCAAAGTTATGGTATACTATCCCCCTGAGTAAAGGTGTAAGCGACAAGATACCCTACAAGCCCTACAACCAGGGGCAGGCGTACCGCATTCCACCGAGCGTAGCCGAACTCATCCCGGCGAACCAGCTGGTACGGCTGGTCAATGAAGTCATAGACCAGATGGGGAGAGAGCGGCTGTTGAGGAAATACCCGGTTGGCGGAGGAACAAGTCGGTAGCATCCCGAGCTGATGACCAAACGGTTCGTGTACGGGTACATGACGAAGGTATGTTCCAGCCGGATGCCGGCGAAAGGGGTGCGGGAGAACGTGCTGTTCAGGTGGCTGGCCGGGGGTCAGCGGCCGGACTTACGGACGCTGAATGCTTTCCGGGGGAGGCTTTTGAAGGGGGTGCTGGAGGAAATCTTCGTAACGGCGGTGAAGCTGCTGAAGGCGAAGGGATATATCAAGCGGGAGAACTATTTTGTGGACGGGACGAAGATCGAGTCGGCATCGGGGCGGTAGACGTTTGTATGGAAAAAAGCGGTACAGAAGAACGACGGGAAGCTGCGGGCGTATAGCAGACTGGCGGACGCGGTGTGGGAGGACGAGCATGAGGAATAGGGGAACCGGGATATTGAGGCGTTGGGGAACCAGGAAGGATACACGAGCAAAGATGTGAAGGCGTTGGCGTTGACGGAACGGATACAGCAGATGGAAGCTGCCGGGGACGGGGAAAATAACAAGAAACTACAGCAGGCGCTGAGAACGGTGAAGAAGGAGTAGCTGCCGAGGAAACGGCGAAGGGGCTATGGGGGAAACGGAACCGCGATGCGAAGACGGATCCGGACGCGCCGTTCTTGAGGATGCAAGAGGACCATAGGGGCAACGGGCAGTTGAAACCCGGTTACAACGTGCAGATAGGAACGGAGAAGGGATTTGTGCGTGGGTATGCTGTAGTTCCCAACCCCGCGGACAGCCGGACCTTGAAACCCCAGCTGAGGAGGCAGAAGCAAGGGCTTGGGGAGCAGCCGAACGTGATCATAACCGACGCGGCGGGGTACGGGAGCGAAGAAACCTATGGGTATCTAGAGAACCGGGGGATGGTGGCGGTGGTGAAGTACGGGATGTACCGGAAGGAACAGAGCAGGAAGATGAAAGAGGACCGATGGAATACGGAGAACTGGGAAAACAACAGAAAAGAGCAGTATTCCGTATGCCCGAAGGGAAAACGGCTGAGGTATCGGGAGACGCGGGAGCAAAGAAGGGATGCGGGATATAAGATAGGGGTAGACCGGTATGAATGCGAACGGTGTAAGTAGTGCCGGCTGAAACAGCAGGGTACGAAGGCGAACGGGAACCAGGGATTCAGGCGGTTTCTGTTACGGGGAAGGGCGAACCTGTCCACGGGGTGAACGTGGCGCGGGGTATAGCGGTATAGAAAAGCGTGAGGAGCTACGGAAGTAGTCTGTTTTGCAGTGCCAACCTGCTGAGATGGTCATGGTCAATGGCATGAGGATGGGGAACAGGCACCCGTGAGCCTTAAAAAGAGTGGCAAGCCGGAGGTAACCCACCGGATAAACCCGGGAAACGGCTATTCGGCCTTGATGATTTAAAAAATCCTTCAAAGGACGGCAAGGGGTAGAATCCCCTCTCAATTGTTCAGTGTTGCCCTAGTATGTGGGGAAGCAAGTGTATGAGGAAGACACCCGACAAGCCGAACCGATAGAGCAGAACATGGACCAGATACCGGAGAAACCTGAAAAAGAGGGGATATGCTACCTGATGGTAGACGGTTCGGCGGTAAACACCCGGCAGAAGGGCGAGAAGGGGTCAACGTGGAAGGAAAACAAGCTGGGGATGGTGTTTACCCGCGAGGACCTGAGGACCCGGAAGGACGGAATAACCCAGGATATTCAGAAAAAAGAATACGGGTCGTATATCGGGCCTGCGGAGGAGTTTAAGAAGTATCTGCTTGAGCGCGCGGTCCGTAAGGGGTACGGGTGGAATGAGAAGACGATACTGCTGAGCGATGGAGCGGCCTGGATACGGAATATGGGGGAAGAGCTGTTCCCTGATGCGCTGCAGATACGGGACTTTTATCATGTGGCGGAGCATCTGTATAGTTTTGGGAAATACCTGTTTGGAGGGGATGAGGCGCGGTACACGCCGTGGGCGGAGGAGTTGATCGGGCTCTTGAGAGAAAGCAAGCCGGGGGAAGTGCTGAAGCGGCTGGAAGGGTATAAAGACCGGAAACTGCCACCGGGAACGGTCAATCCCTATACGTATATGCAGCATAACCGGAACAAGGTAGATTATGGGGAATACAAACGGCAGGGTACTATATAGGTTCGGGGCTGATAGAGAGCGCGAACAAGAGTGTAGTACAAAAGCGGTGCAAGCAGGCTGGGTGGAACGAAAGGGATGCCCACGGAACCGATGGTTCGGCTATATGCTGACGCTTAAAACGAAGGAGGAGAGCGGCCTCTGGGGTTCTTCGGTCCGCAAGTTCATTCTTGCCGCCGCCTC
>JAIRNP010000038.1 GCA_031258005.1 Treponema sp. | reverse complement strand
TGCTTTGAAGCCGGTGTTTCCCGCTTCCGCCCGGTTTTGATGACCGCCCTTACCACCATGCTGGGACTTGCACCTATGGCGTTCTTTCCCGGCAAATCCTCGATGATGACCGCTCCCATCGGGCTTGCCGTATTCGGTGGCCTTGCTTCGGCCACGGTCATTACCCTGTTCTTTATTCCGGTGATGTATTCACTGATTAATGGCAAGAAAAAGGAAACGAAACATGAAAACTAAACTGATGTTATTTTGCCTCTGCGCTTTTATGGCAAACACCGTTTGGGCCGAAACAACTTTGGATATTGAAAGCGCGGTTCACCTTGCCCTTGAAAGAAATCTTTCCCTGGAACGTTCCCGAATGGAAAGCGCCGCGGCAAAACGGAAACACGACCGCTCCTGGAACAGCCTTATTCCCTCTCTGGGCGTGGGCGCTGTGGCGGCCCATCCAACATCAATTACCGGCCCCCTTTCCTCAGTAACTAATGTATGGACGCCGGGCTTTTCCCTCTCCGCGTCTTTACATCTCTCTCCGTCTATTTTTGCGGACATTGAGCGGACAAAGACAGATTATGAGGCAGGTCTGCTCAACCATGCGGCCGCTCAACAGGAACTGGAATTCCAGGTACGGCGGCTATGCTATCAACTCCTCTTGTTACAGGCCAACACTGAACTTATGGAACAAAACGCCGCAAGTGCCCAAAACCGGTACGAGCAAATTCGTGTCTTTCAACGGACAGGCCAGGCTTCAAATCTGGATGAACTTTCCGCGCGGCTTGATGCGCAAACCCAGCAAACCAATGTGCGGAACGCCCTGACCGCCTATGAAAACGCCTTGGACAGCCTGAAACAGTTTTTAATGATCCCTCCGGAAGAACACATTGTTTTACAAGGCAGCCTGCAAACTTTGTTAAAAATTCCGCCGGTACCGGAACAGAGTATTGAAACCGGAATAAGCAGGGAACCTTTAACGATAAGTGTGTTGCGGAAAAACATCAACGCGCTTGAAGTGCAGCGCAGAGGATTACGGACCAGTTCCTATGCGCCGTCTCTGAATCTTTCATGGAACGCTTCTCCCTTATATAGCGATGCGGCCAATGATTGGCTTGATACCGGCGGACAATTTTCAGTGACTCTTTCTATGAAGCTGGATAACTTTCTCCCTTGGTCTCCGGCGAAAGAGCGCCTTGATTCTCTGGACGACAGTATTGCCATGCAGCAAAACCATCTGCGGGAAAGTATAGCGAGTCATCAGAACACCGTCCGGAACCTGCAGCGGAACATTATCCAGTCGGCAGAGACTATCGAAACCCTGCGCCTCAATCTCAGTCTGGCCGAAGAAACCCGGAGCATGTACGAGGCATCCTACCAAAAGGGCGCGGCGGATTTACAGAGCGTCTATTCAGCCCGGGATAGGGTGCTGCTTGCGGAAAACCAGCTTTTGTCGGAACAGTACAACCTGGCGGCGGCGATCCTCGAGCTGGAAAAGGAACTGGCCGTGCCGTTTGGAAGTCTTATGCACCGGGAATAATGGGGGCTATACAGGAATTCATTCCCGATGGTAAGGTAATATCGGAAAATTTGAGAGGGGGCAATGACCATGACCATAAAACGGCGAATATTTATATCCAATATACGCACGGTTCTTGTAACGCTGTTCGGGTTGTTTTTGACTGCTCTTGTGTTTCAACTTGTAAGGGCGGAAATTATGGGTATCAATTTTGAAGACGCAAACGCCATGCGGGAACAGATGTGGCAGGAAAGGGAATACGAATCTCAGGACTGGCGGCTCCGGCTCCTTGTGTCCGGTCCGATATTTTTTGTTTTTTTTGTGACGCTTATCAGCATCATAAACAACCTGCTTAACTACCGCCTGATAAAAAATATTGTCCGTCCCCTGCAGCCCTTAAGCGAGGGGGTTAAACAGATCCATGACAACAACCTGACTTTCCGCATAAACTATCAAAATGACGATGAATACCGGCCGATCTGCGAAGCCTTTAATGAAATGGCGGAGCGGCTTGAGGCGTCATCGGCGCAAAGACAGAGAGACGAGGCAAACCGGCGGGAACTCCTGGCGGGGATTTCCCACGATCTCCGTACACCTCTCACCGCAATAAAAGGTTACCTTGAAGGGCTTGAGGCTGGTGTCGCCTCTACGCCGGAAATGCGGGATAATTATTTTACCATCATAAAGAATAAAACCGCCGGCATGGAACATATCATTGAACAGCTTTTCCTCTTTTCAAAACTCGACATGGACGAATTCCCCCTTGCCCTGCGGCGCGTTCCCCTTCTGCCGGTAATTTCGGATATGCTGGAAGAAGTTGTTCAGGAATATTATCAACGCGGTCTTGCCTTACATATTACGGAAAGCAATCAGGATGTATTTGTATCAGCCGATACGCTGTGGCTCCGCAATGTGCTTATCAATATTCTTGAAAACAGTGTCCGTTATAAAACAAAGGAACAGGCTTCTCTGGAAATAAGCGCCGGTGTTGTTAATGATTCTGTCTTTTTGCGCTTCGCCGATGACGGCCCCGGCGTTCCCGCCGAAGCGCTTCCCAAACTATTCGACGTTTTTTACCGGGCCGATCCGTCCCGCAGCGCGAAAGGCTCCGGCTTGGGCCTTGCCATCGGCAAAAAAATAATTGAGCGTATGGGAGGCGCTATTCACGCGGAACTTCCGGATTCCGGCGGCCTTGCGGTGATTATCCGTCTGCCCATTGCGCGGGAGCCGTAACATGATACACACAAACCAAAAAATATTGATCATCGAAGACGATAAAGACATTGCTGAACTGGAAAAAGATTTTCTGGAAATAAACGGATTTACCGTGCTTACGGAAGGGGACGGCATAAAAGGCGCCGAACGGGCGCTGTCGGAAGATTTTGCTCTCGTCCTCCTTGACCTGATGCTCCCCGGCAAAGACGGTATAAGGGTTTGCCGGGAGATTCGCGAAAAAATTGATATACCAATCCTTTTGGTAACCGCCCGAACCGAGGATGTTGACAAGGTACGCGGCCTGGGTCTTGGCGCTGATGATTATATCACCAAACCCTTTTCAATGGCCGAACTGGTAGCCAGGGTAAAGGCCCACCTTGCCCGTTATGAACGGCTTACCAAAAGCGCCGGTCATCCGAAACAGGCCAATGAAATTGATTTTGGCTGGCTTCAGATCAATCAGCCCACCCGCCGGGTTTTTGTCAATGGCAGTGAAATCACTTTGGCCAATAAAGAATACGAGCTATTCTGTTTCCTTGCCGCCCATGAGGAAATGGTGTTCAGCAAGGAACAGTTATACGACAAAATATGGGGTGAGGATATGTACGGCGACATGAAAACCGTGGCGGTACATATCAACCGTCTGCGGGAAAAAATAGAAAAGGACCCCGCCAATCCGAAACACCTGCAAACCGTCTGGGGCGCCGGGTATCGGTTTATGGCTTAACATTTCAAATAAACGTTTACCAAAATTTACCTTTTTGTTTAACTTTAGTTAACCTTTTTCTTTTATGATGGAGATGGAGGTTAGGGAAAACCATGATTTATTACTTTGTTTTTTATTCCGATATTGCTTTAATCGAAAAAGCGGCTATTCTCAAAACGGCCCTCGACAAAACCGAAGCCCTCATCATCGGCGCGGGAGCCGGCCTCTCCGCCGCCGCCGGGCTGGACTACGACAATGCCGATACCTTCAATACCCTATTCCCCGGCTACCATGACCGCTACGGCATGAAGTCCATCAACGAAGCCGACTTTTACCAATTCCCCACCCCGGAGGAACAGTACGCCTGGTGGGTCAGAAATATCGCCACCATACGCTACGACTACCCGCCGGGAAAGCCCTACCTTGACTTACACCGCATAGTCAAAGACAAAAACCACGTCATCCTAACCACCAATACCGATGGGCAGTTTTTCAAGTCCGGTTTCGACACTGAAAAAATTTGCTTCCCCCAAGGAGACCTATCTTTCTTCCAATGTTCAAAGCCCTGCAATGACGAACTATATCCCAATGAACAAATGGTAAAAGAACTACGCTCCCACATCGGCAATACGGACTTTGCCATACCCACCGCCGATATTCCCCGTTGTCCCCATTGCAACAGCCCCTTAATCCCCAATGTACGGCGAACCAAAAACTTTGTCGAAAAACCCTGGTTGGAAAAATATCAAATACTGAATGACTTCCTGGCCGCGAACCGGGGTAAAAAAATGCTGTTCCTCGAACTCGGCGTAGGCTTCAATACCCCCGGCATAATCCGCTACGAATTTGAATTCCTGTTTAAGATACGGAAGTACGCCGAGATGATACGCATAAATCTGAACATCGTTGAAATTACCCTGCTATACAAAGAAGATCGCGCCTCCGTCATCCAGGGCGACTTAGGCCTTATCTTAAGCAAATTGGCGGAGGAGTATTGATACGGATTATCGGTATTATTTTTTCGCCTTATTCTTTTCCTGACACTCAACCAAAATGTCAAGCTGCTTGATAACGTATTCCTGTAAATAGTCATCCAGCTTTTCAAAATTCCGCATAATTTTATCCAGCCGGGGATTATGTTTCTCCTTAAACATCTTCCCCGTCCCCTCCCGCAG
>JAIRNP010000123.1 GCA_031258005.1 Treponema sp. | reverse complement strand
GAACTTCAGCAGCATGTCAACAAGGCAATCCTGCGTCTGCGCCGGCGGCTCGCCCAGGCAAACCGTATACCAACGCAGGAACGGACATAGCTTGGGCAACATTTTCTAAATGAGGCATCCATAGTTTTCGACAACATTTCAAAATGAGGCATTTCGGAGCTTAGAAGATACGCGCAGGGTAAAGGCTGAGGGTTGGATAATACAGACCAGGCCCTAGGACAAAAGAAAACCGGTCAAATGCGCTATTTTGTTCGGGACATAAAGGGGATACGGGATATGACTAAAGGGAAAACCTAAAGCATTACGGGATCCCCCATCATAGGGGATCAGGGTGTAGTACCCTAATCTAGGTAACTAAAGTCCGCCGGTTAATCTCAAACATCAGCGCCGGCGGACGTATAGGCTCTTTTTTAAATAAAAACACTTTTTACCTACCGCGTTTTACCGCTACTTTTTTATATCTTTTTTTACTGTATAATATGCCGGTGCGGGCTGGTAGCCGGCCTCATCCCCCTTGTACTCTGTACCTACTCTCGTACCTGTTATATTAATTATCTTATAAATTACGCATAGAGTATACGAATCTTTTATAATTTATGGTATTATCTTACGATTTAAATAGGAACGATCATATAAGCAAATAGGATTGTTTTTTAAACAAAGAAAATTGAATAGGGTCGTTCAAAACCCGGTTAGTTTTGAAAGAGATGCTGGAACAAGAGGGCCAAGGCTTGTTCCTTTACATCCGAGGCTGTTCCAAAACTTGAGGTTTTGGAACAGCCGCATCCTATAGAAATCTATACTTTACCCGTGTACCATGCGTATCATAAAACTAATAAAACTAAGTACCAGGGGGATATACGGGATGAACTATAAAGCGATCATTTTCGATCTGGACGGCACCTTGGTGGATACCATTGGGGACATCGCTGCTTCCATGAACCGGTCCCTAGAACTTCATGGTTTCCCCCGGGTAGCTCCTCAGGAATACCGCTCCAAAGTAGGCTGGGGTATACGCCGGCTTGCCCTGCTCACCTTGCCTCCGGCGGTACGGGAGGGAGCGGAAGGGGAATCCATCGCCGGCATAGTAGCCAAGGACGCTACCCGGTTTTACACGGAACAGCCTCTGGTGTACGCCACCCCCTATCCGGGTATCCTAGAGCTCGTGGCTGAACTGAAGCGGCGCCGCCTTAAAACCGCAGTCTTGACCAACAAACCGGATCCGGTGGCGCACCTGGTGGTAGATGCCCTGTTTTCACCCGGTTCCTTTAACCGGATCCAAGGAGAGCGGATCGGCCTTCCCCGTAAGCCCGATCCCCGCTCAACCAGGGAAGTCTTTCAGGCTTTGGAGGCCTCCCCGGAAGAAACCCTCCTGCTGGGGGATTCGGAGATCGATATGGAAACCGCTCATGCCGCAGGCTGCTATGCCCTGGGGGTAAGCTGGGGATTCCGGCCGCGGCCGGTCCTGGAACACAGCGGAGCCGCACATATCATCGACCGGCCCGAAGAACTGCTGGGCTTCTGCTCAGGAAGCCCTGGTGCCGGTCAAGCAAGGGTTCCTAAAGATTAAGAGAACCGATATAGGTATCGTATGCGGTCTGGGCATCCTGGGCCGTTTTTTCCGCTTCCTCAAGGCGGCTATACAGGCGGTCGATGGCTTCATCTTGGGCAAGCAGGCGTTTGAGGTATTCCTGGCCCTGCTGGGTCTCATTACCGGCGGCTTCCAGATTACGCCGGATCCGATCCTGTTCGGCTATGAGCCGCTCCCGTTGCGTGTTGAGGTTGGCGAGGACCTGTCGGGCGGCATCCGCAGCTTGTTTCAGTTCAATCCCCTGTTGCAAGGCGGAACGCACCGGCTCAGGGATTGCTTCGTTTCTGGTATAGCTTATAAATGAAGGAAGGCTGAGTTGGGTCAGGGTGATCTGTTCTACCAGGGCTTGTTCTTCGGTTACGGTACTACTGACTTCCTCAGCCGGCGGAAGGGTCTGCACGAAACGGTACAGGGTATCGGTTCGAGTATCAAAAGAGGCCGGTTCTGTAAGGATGGTGTCCCGGGTAATAGGATGTTCCAGAATAAGCCGCTTGGCCGTACCGGAAGCGTTTTTCCAGGTATACTGGGTTTCATAGATCAGTTTCCGGGTAATCCTCATGATCCCCTGCTGTACGGTAACGGTGCTAATCCCTCGGGAATACCGTTGGCTTACATAGCCGGTAACCGCCAGCTCATCCCCATAGGAGATAAGCCGTTTTTCCTGTTCCGGGAAAAATTCAAACAACCCATCTCCCCCATAAGTACCGCCGTCATAGACCGTGATAGGTCCTGGGGGAAGCGGTATCCCGGTGGTATTGGTAAGCTCTGCGCTGAGAGACGGATGGACCGGGCCTCCTTGGAGCGCCTTTACTCCAGAAAAGACCAGGGTCTTAACCGCTTCCACAGGAGCTTCCACCAAGGGCAGCATGGTGCTTTGCTGCCGCGCCAGGCTTACCGGCTTTGGTAAGGTAAACTCGAACTGCTCTCCCCGGACCTGGCCCTCAGGGGTTTCCAGGGCAGCGCCGGTCAGCGCTCGGTTTGATTCAGGTACCGCATCCGCATCCAGGATACGAGCTTTTTCCCTGCGTAACGGCTGCGGGCTTGCCAAGAGGGCAGGGGCTTCTGCCCGTTCTTCCTCTGCATATCCTGCCCTGGGATCTCCCCAACCGGAATCATAGGTTTTGGCCTGGGCGATTCCTGGAATAGCCAAAGGAAGGACGGGGCGGGTAAGATGATACGGAGGATAGAGGTTTTGGATGAATGAAACCGGCCGGCTGCTTACCAGGGCAAGGGTCAGGTTGTTCCAGTCAGTATCGCTGTCATTATCCACAATAGCCCAGCCCTGGAGGAGGGCCATATCCGGGGATACATCCAGCCGGTAAGAAACCTTCCACACCGGGGCGGGGATCACATAACTCAGGGAAACCTCCCGGCTCCCTTCTCCAGGAAGCTGAATCTGGAGGTTCCGGGTATCCACATTCCGGGAATTCATGATGAGATCCAAGGCCCGGTTAAGGTCGGTCTGTATCCTTGGGTCTTGGAAGGCAAAACTGCTTATTTCCTCGAGGCTAATGACCCGAATACCTTGGCCGGTATAGAGGGAAAGATAGGGCTCCTCCCCGCGGCTCCGGGTTTGAGCCGCTCCGGAGCTCCGGTATTCCACGCCGAGGATTCGCCCCTGTATCGAAACCGGGGTATGGACCTGGATTTCCGTTCCTTTAAGACTGTCCAAGATTGCGGCGATACCGGAGTACTGGGAGAGATCGATGCTCAGGCTTTTGAGGGTCCGGGACAAGGTCTGTTCCGAGGGATATACCACCGCAGGGCTTGAAGCCGGATCCCCTATTACCAGGGATTTTAAGACGTCATTTACCTCGACTGCCTTAAAAGGAAGGGTAATGACGGCAGCACCGGTAATCTGTCCGTGGTGCTCAAAGAAGCCAAGGCCGGAAGAAAAAAGGGTAAGCCTCCGCAGGGGCAGGGTATTTGGGGAAACCATAGCGGCTTCTTCGGAACCTGCCGAAACAAGAAACCTAGGCTGCGAGGCTGTGCCTGGATCGTCGAAATCTCGTTCCGGCTGGTCATAGACCGCCTGGGCGGAAAGGCTTTGACTGTTCAACAGGAACCCTAAAAATACCCCCCAGCAGATGAGGGAAAATCGTATTGACTGATGCACGGCATGTTCCTTCACAAAATGGTATGTGTATTATACGTATGAAAACAAGAGACCTGCAAGAGGCGTACAGGGCAGGGCGAGGGCAACGTCATTTAAACATGTAATTCTTTATTATAGAAAAGAATTACGTTCCTATGGGTACTTATCCAATAGTATCTAATTCCTTACTCCATAAGGAATTACAAAAGTAAATGACGTTGCCCTGACAAGGCTATGCGCGCGCTTGACACAATAGCTCTGATATATCATACTAACTCATGAGTCGCAAGTTCTCAGGCGATTTTATAGAGAAAAGCGTCGGTACGCATGGACTCAATAATATTTCCGAACACCTTCAAATGTTTTAATTTGGGTAAAAACCGGTGAAACT
>JAIRNP010000121.1 GCA_031258005.1 Treponema sp. | reverse complement strand
GTAACCAGTTCCTCCTCCCGGGAGGTCTTAACCAGGGCATCCATGACATAGGCCCCCTGGACCAGGGCCACCTCGTCAAGCCGGGCGAGGGCATCCAGGTCGGCGGTACTTATACCCATGGTGGCCTTGATGGAGAGGTCCATCATATTGGTATGGTCGAAGTACCTATCCACCGAGGCCTTCATGTCTGGAGTTGTGGCGAGCAGACCCGCGAGAAAGCCCACACCCAAGGCAACAATGGCAAAAATCGCGAAGAAACGCCCCAGGCTGGACTGGATTTCCCGGATGATGATGGTACGGTAGGTTTTCCCGAAGTGGCTTCTCTTCTGAGCCCGCTTGTTTTCTCCATAGAGAACCGGATCAGGGTTTACCATTCGATTTGTTCCACCCCCAGAGGGGCTTCCTGGCGCTTCACCTGGAGGATTTGTCCGTTTTTGATGTGAATAACCCGGTCAGCCATAGGGGAAATGGCTTGATTGTGGGTAATCAGGATGACGGTTTTGCCGGTTTTCCGGCAGCTCTCTTGGAGGAGCTGTAGTATCTGTTTCCCGGTCTGATAATCCAGGGCGCCGGTGGGTTCATCACACAGGAGGATCTTGGGGTTTTTTGCCAAAGCCCGGGCAATAGCCACCCGCTGTTGTTCTCCGCCGGAAAGCTGGGCGGGAAAATTATGCAGCCGTTTTGAAAGGCCCACGGCATCCAGGATCTCCTTAGGGTCATAGGGATCCCGGCATATTTCCGAGGCAAGTTCCACATTTTCCAGGGCCGTCAAGTTCTGAATCAGGTTGTAAAACTGAAAGACAAAACCCACATCGTACCGACGGTAATCGGTGAGCTGCCGCTCGTTCAGACGGCTGATGACGCAGGTATCCAAAATAATGGTCCCTTGATCGCAGGAATCCATTCCTCCCAGCATATTAAGGAGGGTGGTTTTACCCGCGCCGCTGGGACCAACGATGACACAGAATTCGCTTTTTTCGATGCTAAAGCTCATATTATCCGCAGCTATGATCCGCTGTTCACTTTTTTCATCGTTTTTTTTATACTTTCCCCCAAAATGATAATATTTGCATACCTCTTTAAATTCGATGTAAGCCATGATGTCCACTCCGTATACTCTGCAGGATAAACCAAAAAAAGGTGTACGAGTACCGGCTCCCTAGACCCCCTGCATTTTCTTCGCTATACGCAGTCGTCCCGGGCCTAGGGCCCTGTTTTGAAAGGCTTGGGGGCTATACACCTTAGGGGTACACCATAATACCCTAAGTGTACCCTGTTTTTATAGTATAACTATACCCTTTATACCCTCTTATTGCTACTTAATAGGATGCTAATAGCCTATGGATGTAATGGGAAGGGAGTTTCGATCCTGGATGTCGTGGGAAACAACCCACAAGGTTGTTTCCCACATCTCGCAAAATACGGCGCATTTTGCTCTTTTTAAGAGGCGGTGGTTCGGAAACTTCAGTGTCCGAACAAGGCTACTAGCATACGCCCAAGAAACCTATAGCACCGGAAGGGCTTCATGCGTAGAACATCGAACTTAGATTAACGGTTCATCGGATACTTGCTTGTACTGATTCTGCATGACATAGATTCCATACTCTTGATCGGTTTGAGCAATATGGGTTAATATCCACTGTCGCAGGTACCGGACAAAGCTGTTGGGAACGATTGCCTTGCCCTGCTCAAAGTTTTTAACATCTTCAAGTACTTTCTTGACAAAATTCTCATGCTCTTTCTTATGTTCAGGCAATCCGGGAAACCCAATCTTTTCCATAAGTTTTTCTTCTGCAGAGAAGTGAAAGGTTACATAATTCACCAGATCGTGCATGGCTTTTTTAAAATAAACCCTTCCTGCCTCAGTCCCGCTGAGACAAGCCTCATGGAGTCGCTGCGTAAGGTTAATCAATTCTTGATGCTGCTCATCAATTTTAGGTATACCCACTGAATAGGTATTTTTCCATGCAATAAAACTATCACCTCCCATAAAACACCTCCTGCTAATTTCATTCTATGGACGAGAACTAATACAACTTTCAAACCCGTGGAGAAAGGGATCTCAAAACTCCCCGGCAAGCAGACTAACCCTTCTAGGATTCCTCTATACATACGGAGGTAAAACCACATGGGCTATTCTTGTCGTACTATGGATTTTAGTCTACCATAAGGTATTCTCTATGTCTATAGCATCCAGGGAGAGAAATCATGAAAAAACGCATTCCTGCGGCATCGCGGGTTCGCCAGGCGACCCTTGTTTTAGAAGACGGTTCCGAATATACCGGCTGGTCCTTCGGAGACAGGCGATCCCGGGCAGGGGAGGTGGTCTTTACCACCGGCATGGCCGGCTACCCTCAGTCATTGACAGACCCCAGTTTTCGGGGACAGATTCTGGTCTCCACCTATCCCTTGATGGGAAATTATGGGGTTCCGGTCAAACCTAAAACCGGGGAGCCCTACGTGGACGATCAGGGTATTCCCCTTCACTTTGAATCCCACCGGATTCAGGTTGCAGGTTTTGTGGTTGCCGAGGTGTGTGAAGAACCAAGTCACTTTTCATCAGGGATTTCTCTTTCTGCATGGCTTGAGCAATACCAGATTCCCGGAATCTACGGTATAGATACCCGTTCCCTCACCTGCCGTTTACGGGAACAAGGGGTCATGCAAGGTAAGATCCTCCTTGAGGGGAGCCGGGAGGTAACCCTGGATTCGGGGATCCTCTCCCATCCCGTGGCGGATGTTTCCCCCAAAGAACCTAAGACCTTACGACCCCCAGGCAGCGAGGCAGCAAAGATCCCCCGGATAGCCCTCATCGACTGTGGGGCCAAGGCAAATATTCTGCGCTGTCTGCTTGCCCGGAACGTGGAAGTGCTTTGCCTTCCCTGGGATCAGGATCTCAGGGACATTGCGTATGACGGCCTGTTTCTTTCCAACGGCCCTGGAGATCCCAAGGCCTGTAGTAAAACCATTGCGGCGATCCGCCATGCCTTTGACCGGGGTAAGCCCATCTTTGGGATATGTCTGGGGAATCAGATCATGGCCTTGGCTGCAGGAGCAGACACCTACAAGTTACCTTACGGCCACCGGGGTCAGAACCAGCCCTGCATTGAAGTAGGGACTAAACGCTGTTACATCACCAGTCAAAACCACGGATATGCAGTGCGGGGGGATACCCTTCCCAAGACCTGGGAACCTTGGTTTATCAATGCCAACGACGGTACCATTGAAGGTATCCGGTCTACCCAAGGGCCTTTTTCTGCGGTCCAGTTCCACCCTGAAGGCTGTCCCGGCCCGCGGGACATGGAGTTTCTCATGGACCAGTTTATTGATTCGGTCCGCCGGATTTCTTTTTAAAAAGCATCAAGCGTTTTTTGAAAATCACCAGGATGATGTTAGCAAGACCATCAGGGGGTTTTAGAAAAATGAGAAAAAAGGAAAAAATGATGCACCATACGGTACAAAAGGTCCTGGTCCTCGGTTCCGGGGGCCTTAAAATCGGACAGGCCGGAGAATTCGACTATTCCGGTTCCCAGGCCCTCAAAGCCTTACGGGAAGAAGGGGTCAAAACGGTCCTCATCAATCCCAACATCGCTACGATTCAAACCAGTGAAGGCATGGCGGACGCTACCTATTTCCTCCCCTTAAGCCCCGAATATGTGGCCCAGGTAATCGAGCGGGAGCAGGTGGACAGCCTCCTTTTAGCCTTCGGCGGCCAGACCGCGCTTAACTGCGGGGTTGCTCTTGCCCGGGAAGGACTGCTGGAACGTTACGGGGTCAAAGTCCTGGGTACCCCGATTGCAGCCATTGAAGACACCGAAGACCGGGAACGCTTTGTGAGCCGTTTGAACGAAATTCAGGTCAAAAGCCCTCGGAGCATCGCGGTTACCAACACCCAAGAGGCCGCGGCCGCGGCCCGGGAAATCGGTTATCCCCTGATGATCCGGGCGGCCTTCGCCCTAGGCGGGGCAGGTTCAGGGATATGCCGCAATGAAGAAACCCTCCTGGGGCGCTGTGACCGGGCTTTCTCCCAGGCCCCTCAAATCTTAGTGGAAGAATGGCTCGGAGGCTGGAAGGAGATCGAATACGAGGTAGTCCGGGATGTATATAACAACTGCATCACGGTTTGTAATATGGAAAACTTCGATCCCTTGGGGATCCATACCGGAGAAAGTATCGTGGTGGCCCCTTCTCAGACCCTTACGGATTCGGAATACCACAAACTCAGAGGTATTGCCCTTAAGGTGATCCGCCACCTGGGAATCGTTGGGGAGTGTAATATCCAATACGCCTTGGATCCGGCCTCAGAGGATTACCGGATTATAGAAGTAAACGCCCGGCTTTCCCGGAGTTCTGCCCTGGCTTCCAAGGCCACCGGCTATCCCCTGGCCTTTGTAGCAGCCAAACTCGCCCTCGGCTTCTCGCTTGCAGAGATTGAAAACCGCATCACCCGGGTAACCAGCGCTTGTTTCGAGCCTGCCTTGGATTACTGCGTGGTGAAAGTGCCCCGCTGGGACCTCACCAAGTTTAAACATGTGGAAACCCGCATCGGTTCGGAGATGAAATCCGTGGGAGAGGTCATGTCCATAGGCCGGACCTTTGAAGAAGCCCTCCAGAAGGCCCTGCGGATGACCGGTATCGGCGCGCCGGGGCTGGCCGCTGAGGACAGCCTCTGCGGGATTGGGTCCGGGAAAATCCATGAGGCCCTGACCAAACCAACGGACCGGCGGATATTTGTCATCTACCGGGCTCTTGCGGAAGGGTGGTCCATAGACCGGATCCACCGGCTTACCAAGATCGACCGCTGGTTCCTCGCCAAAATCGCCCATGTCCTAGAAACCGAAAAGGCCTTGCGAAACCTGAAGCCTGAACATCCTGGGGAAGCGGTTCCAGAGCCCAAGCAGCAGCGCCCATCCGTACCCTTTGACTTACTGGCTAAAGCCAAACGTATGGGTTTTTCCGATGCCCGAATCGGTGCATTGGCGGGGCTTTCTGAGTCTCAGATCCGGATGCTCCGGGAAGATTACCGCCTGCGGCCCCAGATCAAACAAATAGATACCCTGGCTGCGGAATATCCTGCCAAAACCAATTACCTCTACATGACTTACGGGGCTGCAGGACGGGGAAGCGGTTCCCGGGACGATGTGGCCCCTTCAGGCCGGGGGGTGATGGTTCTCGGTTCCGGGGCCTACCGAATCGGGAGCAGCGTGGAATTCGACTGGTGCTGTGTCAACGCCGTAGAAACCGCCCGGAAGCTGGGCCGTTACACCATCATGGTGAATTGCAACCCGGAAACCGTTTCCACCGACTACGATGTATGCGACCGGCTCTATTTTGAGGAACTTACCCTGGAGCGGATTCTGGATATCTATGAACGGGAACGCCCTGAGGGCATCATCCTTTCCATGGGAGGCCAGATTCCCAATAACTTAGCCACGAAACTCTACGATGCAGGGGTCCTCGTCTATGGGACTACCCCTCAATCCATTGATATGGCAGAGGATCGGCACAAATTTTCCGCGCTCCTGGATGATCTCAAAATCGAACAGCCCCCCTGGAAAGAACTTACCGACTTGCCTTCTGCCAAGGCCTTTGCCCTAACCGTGGGATACCCCGTACTCATTCGGCCCAGTTACGTGCTTTCCGGGGCTGCCATGAATGTGGCCTGGGATGACGGGAGTCTTGAAACCTTTTTGAACCTGGCCACCGATGTCTCTGCGGAGCACCCGGTGGTGATCTCCAAGTTCGTGGAGAATTCCAAGGAAATCGAAATCGACGCGGTGGCCAAACGGGGGGAGATTCTCTTCCACGCCATCACCGAACATATTGAAAACGCCGGGGTTCATTCCGGGGACGCCACGGTGGTGCTCCCGGCGCAACGGCTCTACATCGAGACCATTCGGAAGATCCACAAGATCAGTTCCCACATTGCCAAAGCCCTGGACATAACCGGACCCTTCAACATTCAGTTTTTGGCCCAACGGAACCGGGTCCAGGTGATCGAGGGTAATCTACGGGCCAGCCGGAGTTTTCCCTTCTGCTCAAAGGTAAGCCGAGTGAACATGATTGAAATGGCCGTCAAGGCTATGCTGGACGAGCCCGTACAAAAAGCCCCTGCTTCGGCGCTGGACCTGGAGTGGGTTGGGGTCAAGGCCGCGCAGTTTAGCTTTTCCCGGCTCCACGGGGTTGACCCGGTCTCTGGAGTTGAGATGGCCTCTACTGGAGAAGTAGGTTGTATCGGTACGGAACTCCACGACGCTTTCCTCAAGGCCCTGCTTTCGGTGGGATACCGGATTCCTAAGAAGGGGATCCTCCTCTCCACCGGGCCTATTGGAGATAAGGCGGACTTTGTGGATTCTGCCCGGAAGCTTATTGCTATGGGGTATGGATTGTACGCTTCCCGGGGTACCGCTCAATTCCTCGGTTCCCATGGTATGGCGGTTACCCCCCTCCACTGGCCCCTGGAATCCAAGGAACCGAACATTACGGACTTTATCAAGAGCCGGAAGATTGACATGATCATCAACGTACCCAAAAACAACCGGGAGACGGAGCTTAAGAACAATTACCTCATCCGCCGGATGGCAGTGGACTTTGATATTCCCCTATTCACCAACATCAAGGTGGCCAAGGAGTTTATTGATGCCCTGGAGTACCATCGGGAGAAAGGGCTGGAGATCAAGTCCTGGGAGGAGTACCGGTAAGGCCGGGTGGGTGGCGAGGGGAGGGTATTTTTTTTCGAGTTTTACGCTTGTATTCGTGACTCTTTTTGAAGGATCGGCTATGCTAAAAACCGGTATGAAGCTAAAGGGGCGGGGCGCCGTTAAGAGGATGTTTCTAAAATCCCGGGTGTATACAATAACAGACGCCCAAGAACCTATACGAAGAAAACCAATGGCAACAAGTTAAGCATTCTTGTCCGCAGATTAACGCTGGTTATGGATTTTTGGAATTATTAACCGCTCAGGCGCATCGAACCGGAGGTTCGCAGGCAAAGAAGGTATGGGGCGGGTAGTCTGACCGATTCCTTATGCTCCTTATTTGCCTTAGCGGTTCTATGGAGGGCATTTGCTGGTCAAGTTCAGGTGAGGGGAGGCTTCCCCCGCCTCATAAAAGTAACATTGCTGTTTTAGAGCAAAGATACCTTTACTCATTGCTCATTGAAATGCTAGACTCCATCACATGCTGGAAAAAACATCAAGGCTTCGCGTGTTAAACGACTTTGCCTTCAAAAAAGTTCTCGGCGCGAGAAGGGCGACGAGAAACAGCTCCTCGCCTTTCTTAACGCCGTATTGAAAAGCAGCGATGAAAAACTCATTGTTTCCGTAGAAATCATCGCAAACAAAGAGTTTCTCCCTAACTTTATGGGTGGAAAACTGTCCAGACTTGATGTCAGGGCAAGACTAGCGGACGGCACAAGGGTAAACATAGAAGTTCAACTAGAGGACGAATACAACCTGGACAGGCGCTCCCTGCATTAGGAAGTGTCAATAAATAACTTGACTATTTATAGGAAATGCGTAATAATATTTATACGCTGGATTCAACCGGCAAGTGCAACACCCGCGAATTTGGCAAAGACCTCAGCAGGGGTCCTGTAACCGCGGACTTTAGTCCGAAAACACTTCATCGGCGTTGAATTAATTCTATTCACAATTTTATTTCCATGTGCCAGGTTTAAAACCACCGGCTTTAGCCGGTGAGCTTTTAGCGATTGAAAAGGTAAGAAGGTTGAGATAAGATAAGTATCCAGAGGCAGTAGAAATGGCGGAATACATACCTGAAGGTCATAGTATATATGATATAGTGGTTCTGCTTAAATACACCTAACGCCAATAATTGTAGATTGCGGTCTGAAGCAAATCGCAAAGAGGAGCGGTGTCGCGTAAAGCGCCCTTTTTCCCTCTCTTGTTCGCTTGCCGCCGCCAGGCGGTTGTCATTGATTTGGCCAAATCAAATCTGAAGTGCGAAAAGGGAAAGGCATAGAAAAGGCATCGTCAAATCCGATAGAATGAAGTTGCAACCCAATTCAACGGAGGAATCGGACCAAAGGTCCGCCGATGC
>JAIRNP010000099.1 GCA_031258005.1 Treponema sp. | reverse complement strand
TCCCCCGGTAACAGGATGGATGTCGTAACATACATGGCCAATGAAGCAATGGCGGTAAAGGATATGTCAATACCGCCGGACACAATCACCATCAAGGCCCCGATGGAAAAAAGGGCCGGAATTACTATGGACCGGGTCAAATCCACCAGATTATTGTTGGTAAAAAATTGGCCGCTTCGCACCTGGATCAAAATACTGAGTAACACGATAGCGCCAAAAATATACAATTCCGTCCGTTGAAACAATTTTTTGTAAACCATAACTCCTCCTCTAACGCCTGTTACGCGATACCCGTGGCAATTTCACCAAGTTTGGCTTCGGTTGTTTCGGATGTCTTAAGTTCCCGCACTATCCGTCCATCCCTCATAACAACGATCCGATTGCAGCAAGTCATAAGTTCGGGGAGATCGTCGGAAATGACCATTATACCCAAGCCCTTGGCTGCCAGACTTCTCAACAGTCCGTGGATATCGTACTTGGAACCAATATCCACCCCCACGGTAGGTCCGTTCAGGATAAGAATCTTGAGATCATTGGCCAGCCATCGGGCCAATACCACCTTTTGTTGATTTCCTCCGGAGAGGGTCTTCACTTCCCGTTCAGCGTCATTGACCGCTATAGAAAGTTCGGATATCCAGGATTCAACTTCCCGCTGTATCTTATCCCGGAATAAAAATCCCGCCCTGTTGGAAAGCCGTCTAAGCCCCGATACCACCATGTTCCGGCCAATGGACTGGGAGAGGAAAAGCCCCTCGGTAAGCCGGTCGGCGGGTACATATCCTATTCCCAGATTGATAGCGTCCTTGACCCGGTGGATCTTCGCCGGCCTGCCGTGGACGGTGACGGTCCCCGAATCCGGCCGGCTCACGCCAAAGAGGGTCTGCACCAATTCCTCCCGGCCGGAACCCAAAAGGCCGGTGATGCCAAGGATCTCTCCGCCGCACATTTGAAAAGACACATCCTGATAAGCGCCCCGCAAGGACAGTTCCGAAACTTCCAGCGCCGGGGTATTGGGAAGTGAAGCGGGGGTATAGGACTCCTCGGCAAAATTCCTGCCCGTCATATAGTAGGCGAACTTTTTATCGTCCAATTCACTGGTCTTTCCGGCAGATACATTCATGCCGTTCCGCAGAATGGTAAACCCTTCGGAAATTTCAAACACCTCGTCCAATTTGTGGGAAACAAAAAGAATGGCGATCCCCTGAGATTGCAGGTTTTTTATCACCGCAAAGAGGGAACGAACTTCCTTTCTGGTCAAGGCGGTGGTAGGTTCGTCCATGATGATGAGCCTGGCATTGTAAAGCAGCGCCCGGCAGATGGCGATAAGCTGTTTTTCCGCGATGGAAAGGTTTTCCACCCGTTCTTCCATATCCGCGGTAAAACCAATTTTCCCCATGGCCTCCATGGCGATATTCCGCATCCGCCGGTAATTTATCAACTTGCGTTTATCCATCAGTTCCATATTCAACGCCAGATTTTCCATTACCGTAAGATTGGGGAAAAGCGAAAAATCCTGGTAAATGACCTGTACCCCGAGAGCTATCGCCTCCGATGTGTTTAATCTGGAAAACCGCCGGCCGCTGATATCAAGGATCCCTTCATCGGCCTCATAAAAGCCGGAGATAATCTTGATAAGGGTCGATTTACCGCAGCCGTTTTCCCCCGCCAGGCAGTGAATTTCACCGGCCCCCACTTCAAGGCCGACCCCCCGGAGGGCTTCCACGCCGCCAAAGGATTTTTTGATGTTTTCGGCCCGTAAAATATAATTAAACATTTTTAAGATTTCTCCAGAACATACAAACAGGGGCAGACACACCCGCCGTTTTCCCGGTGTGTATGTCCGCCCCGCTATTTATTCACCGTTACCCTCAGAAGCCAAAGGTATCCACATTATCTTTATCGATGACAATCCAGCCCGATCCGATCAGGACCTTTTTAGAATCACCAAGGAATTTCATGTTTTCATAACCCGGGAGTCCAAGGTTAAGCCCATTTTCTATGGGTTCGCCCCGGAGAATTTTAACCGCCAGGGCACAGAGGGCATAACCGGCGTCTTTGGGGTCCCAAAGGGTCGCCGCGGCCAGCGTACCATCTTTGAGGAACACCTTGTTTTCCTCAGGAAGGCCGGTACCGGAGGTGAACACCTTTCCTTTCAAGCCCATTTCCTCAATGGCCCTGGCGATACCGGGGGCATCTTTGGAGGAGGTACCCATAACACCCTTAAGATCGGGATATTTCTTGAAAAGCTCCTTGGCCCGTTCGTAGGATCGTTCCATATTATCTTCCGATTCCACCCTGGGCTCCGCCGCAAGCAGGGTCATCCGGGGATACTTCGCTTTCTGACGGGCCACGCCGCCATCGGCCCATTCATTATGGGAAGCGTTGGTCACATGGGCTACCATCGTGGTATAGGCGCCGGTTTCCCCCATAGCCGCAGCCAGGTTATCCATAATAAAGGCCCCGTATTCGGAATTATCGAAGGCCTCGATATCATACATGGTATTTTCCTGGAAAGAGGCTTCGTGGGTTACCACCACAATGCCCCGGGAAAGGGCTTTACCCAATACCGGTTCTAGGGCGGCGGGATCCACCGGGACGACACAGATAGCGTCCACACCCTGGGCGATAAGATCTTCAATTACCTGAGCCTGCAAGGCTGCGTCGGTCCTGGCGGGCCCTTTCTGGAACGCGTTCAACCCTGTATCCCCGGCAAACTGCCTGACCCCTACTTCCATTCGGACAAACCACGCGTTGGTACTGTCCTTGGGTACCAGCGCGATCCGCCAATCCTTCTCGGGCTTGGACGACTTGCCCACAGGTCCCGAAGAGGCGCCGGACCGGTCTCCGCCGCCGCCGCCGGCAAAGGCTGCCATACCGGTAATTACCACTAAAACGAATACCGATACCATTCGCTTCATTTTTCTTTCCTCCTAAAATTTCAATAATTTATTTTGATCATAACAGTCACAACGAATCTGTCATCAAAATAACCGCCGATAAAAACAAACATCCCCGAAACATACCGTATCTTTGAAAAACAACAACGGCGGAAGCGGGAGATAATATCAGGAGAGGACTCCCGATTTCGCCGGCCCAAGTTCAACTTCGCCGAGCTTTTTCACCTCAAACATATTCTTCTTGAATTCGGCGTAATCAAAAGCATCCAGTTCATCAATGGCAAGTTTATGAAACTCATAAAAATTTTTCCAGTCCTCATACCCATCCCCAAGGTTATGCTCCAAAAACGCATCCGCTATATCCATCCCCATTTGGGGTGCCACATAAAAAGCGCCCATAGCAAGTACATTGACGCCATTCCCCGTAATGGCCCTGAGTGCCGCCGGGACGCTTTCTACTACCCCTGCGTGGACCCCGGGACATTTACTTGCGGCAATGTGGATACCCATACCGGTTCCACAAAATAAAAGCGCCCGCTCAAATTCACCTTCAGCAATTTTTGCCCCCACCTTTAGACCAATACGATGAAACATTTCCGGCTCTTTCTCGTCCACAGAACGCACGCCAATATCGGTTACCGTCCATCCCTTTGATTTTAAGTGTCTTACCACCGCTTCTTTCAACGGAAATCCCGCAAAGTCAGCGCCTACCAAAACCTGTTTATCCTTTACTGTCTTCATAGATTATCCCGCCTTTCTGTTGAATTACGGATCCGGAGCGCCTTCGAAACCGTTCCCGGTTTTACCAGCCGGTTTACATTATGGCGCGTTTCAAACGGGGATCACCCCTTTTTTCAGGATGATACAGCCGTATTTAACGGTGGAACCGGTAACGACCACCGCAAAAGCTTTCTGAGCCCTTTCATAAAAGGCAAAACGATCAATCTTCGTTATTGCCGGAGTCTTGGGCCACTTTGAATAGATAATATCCGAGAACCGCTTCTCAACCGCCGGATCCGCCGTATCTCCCTTAACACAGTTCATCATGATGATAGGATCCTCTACATAACTATCCGGGTTCATCAGACCCATGATACCCTCAAGGATATCAAACACCTCAGATCCATCGGCTCGCAGACAGCGCTTACTCATCGAATGACCGGGATAGAAAGCATCGCTCAACACAATCTCGTCACCGTGGCCCATACAGTCCAAGGCAAAAAGCAATTTAGGAAAGATAACCTTGGGAATACCTATCAGCATACTATTTCTCCTTGTTTTTACCCCGAGGATCGCCGGCTCCCGGCTGTCCCAAGACGCTTACCGAACCACATAATTAAGCATATTTTTCCAGAGAGTGTTGTAATGTTTCCAGTTCACAAATTCCGGCGGGGCCCAATGGGGCGAACAGTCTGAGGTAACTACCGCGCTCCGGCCCTGTCCAAAATCGCCCGCCGAGATAAGGGGGTCTCCATCAATCTCCACCACTACATCCCATTCCGGCTTCGCTTCGGTCTTGTTATACCCCAAAAGGCAACAAGGCCATTCTCCATCAATGCCTTCCACCAAAGGATGGACCTTTATCACCTTTGGCGAAATTCCTTCATGGTGTTCCCGGCGGTCGTCCACGGATAAACAGGAAACAGGCAGGACATCGGCAACAGCGGTAGCACCGTACCGGGCCTTACCGTCAATACCGCTGAAGGACATATAGCCGCCGATCATGACAAGGGCGTCGCCTTTACGCACATAGTCCCGAATCGCCATACAGCGGTTGGGACGCCTTAGGCTTTTCGAAAAAGTGACGCCGGGAAGCAACAGCGTATTCGAACCGATGTCGGAAAGGATCATTGCCGCATACTCTCCATACTCTTCAGCGGTAAAGGGAAGATTGTCCTGGGCATGATGGTTAGGCATATAAACCACATCAAAACCCGCCTTTTCAACCGCCTCCCGCAGCCAGGCAACCCCCTCCTCATAAACCGAAGTGTTGAAAGTGTCCACACCTTTCACATGGGTAGTAAAACTTGTCCAGGATTCACCGGCAATCAACACTTTCCTGGCCATATACGCTCCTTACTAGCAAGGTCTCCATCTCTAAAGAAACAGCTAAATATTTTAGTAAATATAATTGATGTATTTATAAAAATAGTATATATCATGATTTTATAATATGTCAAGTTATTTTTATATTTTTTCTTTTAAATTATTGGGTTTGCTTCAAAACCCGCTTGGTTTTGAAACGGGTTTTGGGAAAGCTGTTAATTCTTTATAAGGCAAGTACTTGTGGCTTATGTGATTTTCTCCAATGGTACGAGGCTATTCCAAAAACTTAAGTTTTGGAATAGCCTCTATCGTAAAATATGTACATACTGCTACTTAGGGAAATATTTCAACTAAATTTTTAGAAACATATAAATAAATTTATTATTTAATTGACAATCTTACCCATTATTAGCTAAAATCAAAGCATGCCCCCTCGAATCATAGACATCGCCAGGGCCGCGGAAGTCTCGCCCGCCGCCGTTTCGCTTGCATTGAATAATAAAAGCGGCGTCAGTACCGGGGTGCGGCAAAAGATCATTGATATTGCCCTTAGTATGGGGTATCAAAGCGCCCTTGCGGAACAATATAAGATTATAAACGAAAACATCACCATCAGGCTCCTTAAAATCGCGAAGCACGGGCATATCATCAATGAGCGCCACAATGCCTTTATCACCGAATATATGGAAGGAATAGAGACCGTAACAAAATCGCGGAAATACAAGCTGGAGGTGGCGTTTTTTAACAAGGCGCCTATAGAGGACATCATTGCCTCCCAAAAGGGCATTAATGTGGATGGATTCATCGTGCTGGGGACGGAACTTCTTGCCCATGAACTGGACCTTTTTAACGAGCTGTCCCGGCCTATCGTGTTCATTGATACCTATTTTCCCCTTTCGGCCTATAATTGTGTTGATATGGATAATATTGACGGGGTCTTCCGGTCGATTCAGCATCTGTACCGCAGCGGACACCGGAGTATCGGCCTCGTAAAGAGCAGTTACGAGACCCGGAATTTCAAGGTCCGCGAAACCGGCTTTCGTGAAGCCATGGAATACTTTTCCCTTCCGGTTCAGGAGAATTTTATTGTTCGTGTGGACCCCGTCTTTGACAATTCGGTCAATGACATGAACAGATTTCTCGATAAACATAAAAACCTGCCGACGGCCTTTTTTTGTATGAACGATATTATTGCCTATGGATGTATCAGGGCCTTGAGGGACCACGCAAAGAAAATCCCCGATGATATAAGTATCATCGGGTTTGATGATCTGCCCTCCAGTAATTATACCGAGCCGCCGCTGACCAGTATCCGGGTTTCAACCCATCAGATTGGGCAGCGGGCCCTGGAACGGCTTGCCGAACAGATCGCCGGCGTATCCGGCAATAAACCGGAAACCATCCTGATCGCGGGGAATTTAATAGAACGCGGCAGCGTAAAAATAATATAAAGGTGTAATATGAAAGTACTGGTGTTCGGATCCCTCAACATAGACATGGTATTTTCCGTCGATCATATCGCGGCCCCCGGGGAAACGATCAGCTCCGCTTCCCTCGTGAAGAGCGCCGGGGGAAAGGGGGCCAATCAGGCCGCCGCGCTGGCCAAGGCGGGGATGGCGGTATATATGGCGGGGAAAATAGGAAAGGACGGCCTGTTCCTGACGGAGCTTCTGCGGTCATACGGGGTCAATACGGATCATGTAAAAGTCTACGACGGCGCCACGGGACAGGCGATTATCCAGGTGGATAGGGAAGGGCAAAATTCTATCGTGTTGTTTTCCGGGGGCAACCACGCCATAGAGCAAGGGGAGATCGGCCCCATACTGGACAACTTTGAAAGGGGCGACATCGTGGTACTGCAAAACGAGATAGTCCATACGGGAAAAATCATGGAGGCCGCAAAAAAACGGGAGCTGCGGATTTGTCTGAACCCTTCCCCCTACGATGAAAAGATCGAAGGGCTTCCCCTGGACCTGGTGGATATGTTCTTCGTCAATGAGCTTGAGGGGAGCGCTCTGGTAGGGATGACCGAGGCTGGTCCCCCGGAGACGGTCCTCAACGCCCTGGTCTCCCGGTTCCCCGGAGCCGAAATCATCCTTACCTTGGGAAAACGGGGGGGCCGATACGGCCGCGCCGCGGTCCGCGCCGGCGGGGAAATCGTCGATCTGCCCGTGGTGGATACCACCGGCGCCGGGGATACCTTCACCGGCTATTTCATCGCCGCCCGCGCCAGGGGCGGCAATGTTTCCGGGGCGTTGGCCATAGCCTGCAGGGCCTCTTCCATCGCCGTTTCCCGCAAGGGGGCCATGGAATCGATTCCCCTGGCGATGGAGGTCTTTCCTTGACCGAAACTACCCGGGCGTTTATACACAAGTTCTTCACCGGATCAAGGAAAACAGGTAAGATGAACCGTAAGGGAGCCGACAGGAGGGGAAAACATGAAAACGATAACTAGCCGGAACCGTTTTGGTGACAAACGTTTGGGTAACCGTTCACGTGGGATATTGTACAAAGTGGTAAAACATGGTAAAAATGGCGTATGGGAGGAGAAAATATACAAGAACCGGTTAAAAAACAGGCGATTTTCATTGAGCAACAGGCCG
>JAIRNP010000053.1 GCA_031258005.1 Treponema sp. | reverse complement strand
AGGCTCAGAGCCGGCAATTTTGTCAGTCATATCTTTAAAACCTGTGCTGCCCTGCATAATTTCAGAATTAAATTTAATCCGTGGCATTACGGAATCTAATTTACATAAACTCTAATATTTCCTAACCAATTTAGGGGGTATGGCATATAACGTTCCGGCTGTATATGACGTTGCCCGCCCCCCATAAAGCAATGCGGAGCATTGCGGGGGCGGGCAATGTGCCGGAGTGAGCCGTGCGAATGAGCATAGCGATTGAGCTAGGCGAACGGAAGCCGAGCAGTTTGCCCTTTCCACAAGAGACTTTACCAAGGTCGCGATACTTATCAACGGCGGGTTTACGTAATGAGTAAAAAACAACCGCACTGGTAATTTTGCATTGGATTTTGTAATACCCGCGGGTATAACGGAGTGTTTTGCAGGACCTTATGCCTTATGCCTTATGCCGCCTATCCCTTAGGATTATATCTAAGGAATAGGGAAAAGAGACCTGCCTCCCTGGGTATGAAGCAGGCAGGGTGAGACCTTCATACCTCGTACAGTTCCCGGGCAATCGGCATACGCCGGCCCATGCCAAAAGCCCGCTTGGACACCTTCAGTACCGGCGGCGCCTGGCGGCGTTTGAACTCCGCCCGGGCTGCGGTCTTAATGATCCATCCGCTCAGTTCTCCGTCAAAGCCCCGCTCCATAATCTCGTCCTTGGATAGATTTTCAAACAGGTACAGCTTCAAAATGGCATCCAGCGTTTCGTAGGGAGGAAGGCTATCCTCGTCCTTTTGGTTAAAACGGAGTTCCGCGGAAGGGGGCTTGGTGAGGATCTCCTCAGGAATAATCCCCCTGCCCTGAGCACTAAACGCCTTTTCGTTAATACGCTGGCACAGGGCAAAGACCTCGGTTTTGAATAGGTCGCCGATAGGCCCCAAAGCTCCATCCATATCGCCATACAAGGTACAGTACCCCATCGCAAGTTCGCTCTTGTTGCCGGTGGTAAGGAGCATGGAATCGAATTTATTGGAAAAAGCCATAAGCAGGGTGCCGCGAATCCGGGCCTGGAGGTTTTCTTCAGCTACGTCAAAGGGCCGTTGCTCAAAAACCTCCTCCAAGGCGGCGAGGAAACTGGTATATACCGGTTCAATCGGCAGGCTCGCCAAGCGGCAGCCGAGCCGAGCCGTGAGTTCCACTGCGTCGTCTTTGGAACCTGGGGAGGAAAACCGGGAAGGCATACTGAAACAGACTACCTTATCCTTACCCACGGCCTGTACCGCCAAATACGCCACCAACGCAGAATCAATGCCTCCGGAAAGGCCCAGATGAGCCTTGGTAAAACCGCACTTATGCATGTATTCCCGAATACCCATAACCAGGGCGGCTTCTAGAATATCCAGTTCCGGCCTGGTCAAACCCACCTTGAAGGGATCCCGGTACGCTGAATTCACTGCCTCCTGTTCATACAATACCCCGCATCCGGGAGCCGTAGACTCCCAGGTAAGCAGGTCCTCTTCAAAAGCCTTGGCACTGAGCTTCAGCGGATACTCCTTCACCGAGCCTTCACCCTGCTCCTCCTGAGTAGGGGCAACGATAAAGGAACGTCCGTCAAAGAGGATTGAATCATTAGCCCCGACAGCGTTGATATATACCAGGGGCATATTCCCCCGGCGACTGATGCGTTCGGCCAAAGCCCGGCGGACTTTGAGTTTTCCCGCCACATAGGGTGACGCCGAAGGCACACAGAGGAGGCTGATACCCTGGCCCAGCAGTTCCCGCACCGGGTCCCGCAGATAGTTGGTACCCGGAATATCGGTTTCCCGCCACACATCTTCACAGATTGCCACCCCGATACGTTCCCCCTGCCATGCAAAGACCGGCCATTGCCGGGCACTTTCAAAGTTGCGGGCCTCATCAAACACATCATAGGTGGGAAGCAGGGTCTTAATCTGCTCAAAAACCAGTTTTCCGTTTAGCAGTATACCATAGGCATTCACCAAAGACTTGCCCCGGCCATAGGGATTGCGATTCACAAAGCCCAGTCCTACGGCAATACCTTCCGGAATCTCCCGTTGCAGGATATGTACCGTTCGTATGTTCATTTCAACAAAACGGTCTTGATCCAACAGATCCATCGGAGGATACCCGCAGACCGCCAGTTCGGGAAAGAGCACCAAGTCTGACCGGTGTTCTGCTTGCGCTTTTCGGGTAAAGGCGAGTATTTTTTCCCTGTTGCCGGTAAAGCCGCCGATGGTGGAATTCATCTGGGCTATGGTTATACGCATAATGGCCAAGAATACCACGAAAACGTTTTGAGGTAAATAGTCTATAGGGGTGTCCTTAAGCCGTTCATGTAACCCGGCGGCCTCCTCACTCCGGTCTATCCCCCAGGTAACCTATAAGCCGGAACATCCAGCGGGCGCTCAGGGTGTATCACCCTATATGCTTTAAGCTGTTCCTGGATCCGGGTTTCTACCTGAGCTTCTACCTCAATAGCCGTATCGCCGTATTTTTCTGCAAGGACTCGGCCGCTCCGGTGGAGCAGCCGGGCCAGATCATAGCGGTCCGGAGGGAAGCGGAACCGGGTGATGCCTCCAGAGAGGAGTTCCTCTATGCACCGGGCAAGTTCATCCGTACCACTATGGTTTTTTGCGGAAATGAGGACGCTCGCCGTACACCGTTCTGCATACCGTTTCTGGAGGAGTTCCAAGGTTTCGATGGAGTCTACCTGGTCGATCTTGTTTAGTGCCGTAATCATAGGCAGCTTCTGGGCCCCCAAGTCCCGGAGCACCGAAAGGGTGGTTTCAAAATACCGATCCGCCTCAGGATCCGATGCATCAAGAACGTGGATAAGCAGATCCGCATAACGTACTTCTTCCAGGGTCGAGCGGAAAGCCTCCACCAGGGTATGGGGGAGCTGCCGTATGAAACCCACCGTGTCGATGAGGAGCAAGGGCCGCCCGTTTCTCAGTTCAAGCTGCCGAGTAGTGGGGTCCAAGGTGGCGAACAGTTTATCTGCTACCAGGGTATCGGCCCGGGTCATGGCATTGAGCAGCGAGGACTTGCCCGCGTTAGTGTAACCCACCAAGGCGCCCGTAGGAATTCCCCGGCGTTTCCTCTTTTTCTGTTGTACCTCCCGGTTTTTGCGTACTTCCGCCAATTCCTGTTTCAATCGATCCACGTACTTTTCCACAAGCCGGCGGTCCGTCTCCAGCTTGGTTTCTCCCTGGCCCTTAGCGCCGTATCGCCCACCTCGCTGCCGGGCAAGATCCAGGTATTTATGCTGTAATCGGGGTAAGGAATATGAAAGCGCTGCCAACTCAACTTGTAACTCCGCTTCTCTGGTCTTGGCCCGATCCGCGAAAATCTGCAGGATAAGCTCTTGCCGATCTATGGCGGCAATACCGCTGAGGGTTTCCCAGTTCCGTTGCTGCGAGGGGCTGAGTTCCCCATCAAAGATAAAACAGTCTGCTTCCAGGGAAGCGGCTTTTTCCGCTAAGGCTTCGGCTTTTCCGGTTCCCATACCGAATTGAGGATGCCTCTCCCGAATATGCACCTGCTCCTGGGCAACAATAACAAGTCCCAGGGTACGGCTCAGTCCTACCAGCTCTTTCGCAAGGGAATCCGCTTCTCCTTGGGTCATACCCTTATCCCGGATTCCCACGAGGAAAACCCGTTTCGGTACTTCTTGGGTTTCGTATAGTTTTTTCATGCGTATTTGGTATACCTTACTATTCTGAGTCTGTTCCACATTTAAAAAATGGCCTACAAAAGCAGTCTTATGAGATAAGGATGATCACAACCGCTCAAAAGAGACACACTTTATAAAAACTATACCGGAAATAAACGAAGGAGTACAAGGCCTCGCGTTGCCTCATGAAAAATGTTACCGAAAAGAGCCTGTGCCTCAAATACAAACGGCAACTTGTTGACGCGGTTACCTAAAGTATACGAGGGGTGCTCGAAGAAGGCCATCCGAATGGGGTTAACCCTGAAAGAGAAACAGGCGGTGCCGCGGGAATACAGGCCCCGTTACCAGAAAACATCGAAAAAGGAACCGCAGGCGTTGCGTGACGAGTATATCCGGCTGACCGGATACCACCGAAAATCAGCCCTCAGGGTGGTACGGGGGAAGCCGGTAACGCTCCAGCCGGAAAAGAAGCGGCAGGCGAACCGCACGGGGAAGGGGGTTTATGACCATGAGGTCATCGCCTCCCTGCGCCTTATCTGGACATTTTTCTGGTACCAGTGCATTCGGAAACGAAGTTTCCGCAAATACTCGCGTCCCTCATGCGGTAGCAAGGGGAGGAACCTAAAACACCCGGTTCCTGGTAAATCAACCCGGTCGGACTGGAGTCCGCCACCACTGCGGACAGGCCCCTTCCGGCCACTATGTCTGCACCCCGACTGCCACGGACATCGCCTCAGGCTGGATGTGCCGGTATTCCCTCCTCCACAAGGCCCCTTAAGGGTACGTTCCCGTCCCGGACGAACCTCAAAGCCGCTGTCCCGCTCCCCGTCTTGGAGTCCCACCCCGATAACGGCAGCGAATTCAGCAACCGCATCACCGAAATCTGCGGTGAAAAGGAACATGTCCCCTTCACCCGCTCAAGAGACCATAAGAAAAACCACAACTGCTTGCGGACCTCTGGTCCGAGTTGAACAAAAAAACGGTTCCGTCGTCAGAGAATAGGCCGGGTACGACCGGCTTGAAGCCTTTGAGGAACAGACCCTCTTCACCGCCGTCTATAAGCCGCTGGTTCCCTTCCGCAATTGCTTCTTGTCCGCCCAAAAACGCAAAAGCAAAACCAGGGTGGGCTCCAGGGAACTCAAGGTCTAGGACGAGCCGGGAAGCCCGTTCCTCAGCCTTTGTGAAAACGCCGGGCTGCCGCGGGAGTTCAAGGATACCCGAGAGAATCAGTGCGCTCTTTACAATCCTGTCGAACTAAAGCAGAATGTCCACAAGGTTATTCTCCGTTTGCGTCAGGGACTCACCCAGGTAAAGCGCGTTCAGACACTACAGGAGCGGTAGCTTCCGGTAACATTTTCTACATGAGGCATTTCGGGGTCTACTGCAGGGCAGCGGTATGTGCTTTACAGAACTATGATTTTATATGCCCACGCCCTGTCTTGACTGTCCTTTGACAGCTCGCTATACTATATTTATAATTAGATTACACTAACTAATAGGCCGAACCTATTGCATATAAGGAAAAACCTATGTCTATGATTCAAAAGGAAGTTGCTGATTTTTCTGTGGAGGCTTTTCATAACAACGCATTCAGAACCGTAACCAGGGCCGATATCCGCGGCAAGTGGAATGTCTTTTTCTTTTATCCTGCGGACTTTACCTTTGTGTGTCCCACCGAGTTGGAGGATATGGCAAACAAATACGATGATTTTAAAGCCATAGGCTGCGAAATTTATTCGGTTTCCTGTGATACCCATTTTGTCCATAAAGCCTGGTACGATGTTTCCAAGACCATTCAGAAGATCCGCTATCCCATGTTAGCGGATCCCACCGGCGTGCTGGCCCGGGACTTTGGGGTAATGATCGAAGAAACAGGGGTAGCTGAACGGGGGGATTTTATCATAAATCCTGAAGGCAAAATCGTGGCCTATGAGGTTATCGCGGGTAATGTGGGACGTAATGCGGATGAGATCTTCCGTCGGGTGCAGGCATCCCAGTTTGTAGCCGAACACTGTGACCAGGTCTGCCCTGCCAAATGGAAGCCTGGCGCCGAGACCTTGAAGCCCAGCCTTAATCTCGTGGGGCTGTTGTAACATAAATAGAACGGACAAGCAGTACGGCGCTCACTGAATCTATGCGTCGGCAAGCCCAGAACTTCGGCGCGGAATTGCCTCTGGCCGAAGCGGAAAGCCTGGATCTTAAGGGCATGGTCAAAACCGTTAAGATATCCCGAAGCCTCTTTCGGGTCTTCGGGGGCCTCCTTGCATCAGGCGCCCATCCTCGGAAGATTGGGTTTAAGGGCGAGGAAACGTTTAAAGGCCGCGGTGTGGCCTACTGCGCTACCTATGACGGCGAATTTTTACCGGGTGTAATATTATTGTGGTGGGCGGAGCGTTCACAGGCGGCCTCTATGTCCCAATTAACTGCGTCCCGCGCTTCCAGAACGCGTTCCAGCGCAGCCGAAACGGACATTTCTCATTTTTATTAGCGAAGCGATACGGTTTAATACCCCGGAGCTTTGCTCCGGCTGAAAGAACGACTATAATGGAGGAATGAGCAAATTAATACGCAAAGAACACAATGTGAGTATAATAAT
>JAIRNP010000139.1 GCA_031258005.1 Treponema sp. | reverse complement strand
ATTCCTTTCTTGCCGATGTCAAAACGCCGGAACTTGCCTGCAAAGCGGCGAGGGCGGGTGAACGTTTCGCCCGTGAATTAAAACGATTTAGGGGTGAAGGAATCGCTCGTTATTGACATGTTTTTCCAAATATTTTTCAGAAAAATGGCACATAACTTGGGTATATACGAATATATACCCTAAGTTTCGTTACCCTTTCACTAGCATCACCTAAGGGTCCACAGCAAAGCCCGCAGTTCCGGATCTGCGAGGGGAGGCTCTACCGGCTTGGTATTTTCCTGACCTGAGGCTTGTAAGATAATCGCATCTCCCGGTGCAATGCGATCAAAAAAACCTTTACGGGTTAAGGAACCGGAAGCGACTTCTTCATCTGCCGTTTCGATAACCAAGGTTCCTACTACATCTTCCGGGGAATAGGTAAGACCGATGCCCTCACTGCGGATAAGCACCTGCCCGCTCTTAACCACTTCATAAACCATATCGACTTTCACTCCGTCAGCCCGGCCTTTGTCAATGAGTCCCTGGGATTGTTTATGGGTGAGCAGTTCTCCCCGGAAGGGGAGCTGGGCGACGAGCTGGTCCACAATACCCCGGGAAGCGTTCCGCAGCCTATCCGCTCCAGTACGGTAGGCGTAGAATTCTCCCGCCGGAGAACCGGTCCGCCCGACAAAGAGTTCCCCCTTGATAGCCATATCCCGTTCGTTTTCAGTAACCGAAATAATCAGAAAATAGTCCGCTTCAGTCTCCCGGGCTAAACGGAAGCTCTGAGAAAAAGAAGGCTGGGGTACTTCCAATTGCATAGGAGCGATATTCCGATCATGGGCCAGAATATCTTTGATATAGGATGCGGCAGTGGATCCTGCATCTACATGATACGAACTCGCTTGGGAAATCAGGGAAAACACCGCCACTTTCCAGTGCCGTTTGGCCACATCCACGGGATTCACCGACCAGCGCCGGTAAATGGCTTCAGAGAGCAGGGCATCGTAGGCTTCTACCGCATCGTTTAAACTCCGATCTCCCAGACCCAAGTTTTGCATAAACCGCAGTTCTTCCAAATACCGGGCAGGATACCCTTGAACCCGCAAGAGATCCGCATATTCCCGCCGGTCCAGGGCATAGGGATTAAGCCTCAGTCCTCGGCGGTATTCAAAGAGGGCCTGTTCAATCAGGTTACGGGAACGGTAATCCCTGCCTCGGTTAAAATGCCAAGTCGCCCAGGAGGAACGGCGGGAATCTTCCAGGGCGGTTCCTGAGATGATGCGTTCCTCCAGCGCTGCCCGGACAAATTCATCCGTCGGATCGATGGTGGAGGCGATGGAAAGGATCGTGATGGCCTCCGTATTCCGTCCCATCCTGCTGTAAGACATCCCCTTGAGATACCAGGCGCTTATATCGTTCCGGTTAAGGCTTATGGCCTCGTCCGCAAGACGGCTCGCTTCTTCGTATTGGCCGGACCGGTATCGAAGACTCGCCAAGAGGGAAAAGGCCGGCCCATACCCCGGCCGATACGCCAAGGTACTCTCTGCATACCGAATAGCCGATCCCAGACGACCCGCTTGAGCATCGAGATAGGCAGCATAATAATAAACCCGGTAATCCTCAGGATGCTGGACCAGGGCGCGATCAATATAGGTCCGGGCAGTTTCAATATCCCCCAAAGATCCCAACACCAAGGCAAGGGAAATCAACAGTCTCCGGTCATCCGGGTAACGACGTACCGCTTCCCGGTACCGGGTAACCGCATCCCCCGGACGCCCCCGGGCTATGTCCATCTCGGATGCGGCAAAGAGGGCTTCTTTATTATAGGGCTCCTTGGTTAAGACATCGGTAATGACCGAGGAGGCTTCCTCCAGCCGGCCCAGGGCAATGAGGATGAAGGCTTCCAGGTTTGCCAAGACCAGGTTTCCCCGGGACAGGGTTCGGGCTTTCTGTACCCATATCAGGGCCTGATCGAATTCCCCCAGCTCATAGTAACATTCTGCCAGGGCCGCGGTTCCTTCGGCGTGGGCGGGGTTAAGCCGCAGGCATTCCAGCAAGGATTCTGTCGCGGCATACCAATCCTCTTGAGCCATAGACCGGCGTCCTGTTTCATAATAGGCCGCTGCTCCAAACTCTTGAGTACGAGTTTGCGCAGAGAGAAACGGCAGGTTTACAAACAAGCCCACCACAACTATGAGCGGCATACAAACGCGTTTCATAAGGCATTCTCCCGTTTAGAAAAATCCGGTTTAAGCATGAGCTTTATGGTTCTGATTTTATGTCCTTCCATATTTTGGATAATAAAATCATGGCCCTTATACACGGTTTTCTCATACCGGACCGGGATCTTTCCAAAGAGGTTAAAAACAAAACCTCCCAGGGTATCAAAATCCTCTATGGGAAAGTCCACGCCGATCTGCTCGCTGAGGTCTTCCAGGTTTACCCGGGCATCGCAGAGGTAGATCCCCTCTCCCAGGACGAGGACATCTTCAGTCTCATGGTCGAATTCATCCTGAATATCCCCGATGATTTCTTCGATGATGTTTTCCATACAAATTATCCCCGAAACGCCCCCATATTCATCCACCACCACCGCGATATGGACCCGGCGGTGGCGTAACTCCCGCAGGAGGTCGTCAATATGCTTGGATTCAGGAACAAAAAAGGGCTTTCTCAGGAGCCGCTTCAGGTCAAAGGCCTCATTCCTGAGAAGGCCGGTCAACACATCTTTGACATAAAGAATCCCAATCACATCATCTATGGTTTCCTGGTACACGGGAAACCGGGAATGGCCGCTTTGGGTAATACAGGCCAAAAGTTCATCCTTGGAGGCATCGGCCTGCAGAAACACCGTGTCGATCCGGGGAACCATGACCTCCTTGACCGTTGTTCCTGAAAGTTCCACCACCCCCCGGATCATGGCCCGCTGATCCGTTTCAAGGGCTCGATAGGTCCTACGGTTTAGGGGACCTTCCCCTTTCTTCGTACGCTTGAGCTTCTTATTTAATAAAGACGCCCATCTTTGAATAAGGGCGTGCAAAAAAGACCCCTCTTTCACGAGAATCCCTCTTCCGGGAGTATAATCCGCTCCCCGGCTAATGCGGTAAGAAGCCGCTCCTGTACTTGCAGCATCGGTTCATCCGCTCCATTGGTCCCATGATCCCAGCCGTCTAAATGAAGGGTACCGTGAATGAGCAGCCGGCGTAATTCCTCGTCTTCGGAAACCTGAAAATACCGGGCGTTTTCCCCCAGGGTTTCCAGGGATATGATAATATCCCCCGGCACATACCGGCGTTCTCCTCCTTCTTCAATGGTTTCCCCCAGCGTAAAGGATAAAACATCCGTCGCCTCGTCCTTATGCCGGAACCGTGCATTAAGGCTGCGGATATAGGCATCCCCACAGAACAGCACCGAGAGATCCCAGTGATTCCGCTTAAGCTCCTTTAATACCCTAAGCATAAACCGCTCTACCGCGGCTGTCCACGGCGGGAGGGGAACATCTTCCACGTGTACCTCAACCCGATTCATGGGTAACCTCTTTGGCAGGCAATTTAGGATACTCGATCCGGGAATGGTAATACCCTGCCAAAACCCGGACAAAGGCCTGCTTAATGGTTTCCAGGTCCCGGAAGGTCAGTTCCGACTCGGCCAGTTGGCCGTGCTCCACCTTGGCGGTGATGAGTTCTTGAAGGAATTTCTCAATCTTCGCGGCGGTGGGTTTTTCCAGGGTCCGTACCGCGGCTTCAGCCATATCAGCCAGCATAACCACCGCGGATTCCCGGGATCGGGGAGGATTCCCCGGATAGGAAAAATCTTCCTTACTCACGTGGGGATCCTGTTCCAGGGCTTTGTTATAGAACCAGGTAATCACCGAATTCCCATGGTGCTCTGCAATAATGTTCGTTACTTCCCGGGGGAGCCCCAGGGTCCGGGCTTTTTCCACCCCCAGCTTCACATGGCTGCGGATAATCGTTGCGGACAGCCGGGGGGGAATATCGTTGTGTTTATTATAGGACGTTTGATTCTCCACAAAATAATCGGGCTGGTCCATTTTTCCAATATCGTGGTAATAGGCGCCCACCCGGGCCAGCAGGGGATTGGCGCCGATTTCTTGGCAAGCCGCTTCCGCCAGGTTAGCCACCATGATCGCATGGCTGTAGGTCCCCGGGGCTACGGTGAAAAGCCGCCGCATCAACGGCGCATTAAGGTCCGATAATTCGATGAGCCTAAAGGTGGTCGCCGCATTCAGGGCATGTTCCAGGGGAGGCAGGAAACCTAAGACCAACATGCCAGAGGAAAGGCCGTTAACAATTCCCCAAAAAAGGGCCATAGGATAGACCTCCCAGGCAGCGCCTTTAAGGAGGAGCAGGGCGAGTATGGCAATCCCGTTAGCCCCGGCACCGATTAAGCCTGCTTTGACCAGATCCATCCGTTTTTCCGCCCCTTTGAGGGTATAGGAGGCCACGACACCGGATACCAGGGCCAGAATAAAAGCCGCTTCATCAAAGGAACCGGATAAAAAAGCGCTAATCGGCAGCATCAGCGCCCAGGCCAGGGCCAGATTGGAACTTATCAAGATGGCAGGCAGCATGATCGCCAGGGCAGTGGGTAGCACAATGGAAACCGGAAAAAATTCCGTATTAAAGGGCAGGTTCTTCGCCAACGCCGCGCCGATGAGATAGAGGGCGGTCAAGCCGGATAACACATAAATTTCCGCATCCGTAAGCCCTCCCCTGTCTACACTCTGCACCCAGCCAAGAAACACAAAGAGGCTGTACAAGAGCAAGAGTACCAGAATTTGACCGACCGCAGCCCGGGGATCCTGCCGGGAACCCGCCCTATTCAAGGCCCGCAGCTTGGCCATATCCTCATCGGTTATGATAAATCCCTTTCTGATAATCCGGGTTCCCGGTTCGATAGGTTTAACCACCGCATCGATCTGCGCCCTGGTCTCGGCCAGGCGCTGATCCGTGTCAGAGGCAGAAAAAAATACATTTTCCTTCATAAAGGGTTTAAGCAGTGAAAAGCCAAGGACCCCAAAAGGAAGCCCGTCCTCGGTATACCAGCGGTTCACTGCATCCGGCAGGGTGTCCAAGGTAATGATATGGGTAAACTTAATCCGTTCCCGGGCCATTCTGGCTTCGGAACTTCGGAGCAGTTCTAGGACCTCGGCATTATAGTCCTCCAAGCCGGTATCCGGGAGGGCAAAAATACCCCCTTCCATAAAATGATCCAGCGCCGCAGATCCGATTTCGAGAATTGTTTTCCCTTCAGGATCATGAAAGAGCATATTCAAGGTTTCTCCAGAAAACATACCGGGAAATGCCCGATAGATCTCCTGCGTATAGGCTTCAAGCCCTTCCTGTTCCGTCCCTGTTTGGGTAAGGTATGGCTTGGAAAGGGATACAAACCGGGCATACTCCTTCTGGGATTCCGCAGTCACCTCCGGGCTATACGTAAAGACAGGAGGAACTAAATGCTGCTGGACATCTAAGGCAAGCCGGGTAGCGGTTTCATCCACATAGGACGCTGACTGTTCTGCCAGTACATCCCGTTCCGCCACCTTCCCCGCCTCGAATTCCTGGAGATCTCCTAGGGCGCCCCCATTGGTCCCTTGATACTGGATTACCACGACGGCAGCTATCAGAAAAGCGATAAGGGTAGCTATGGCAGGACCCGGGCGGGTGGTAACGAAGGTACGGATACCGGTCAGCTTGATACCCAGGATGGTAATTTTCTCAAAACCGGAAGGGCCTGCGGGCTCAGGTTTTTTTTTCATGCTCATAGGCTTCTAGTATTTTTTTGATCAGCGGATTCCGTACGACATCACCGGTATGGAGGTAGGCAACATAGATGCCCTCCACCCCGGAAAGTACGGAAACAGCATGTAAGAGGCCGGAATCAACGCGCCTAGGCAGGTCAATCTGGGTAACATCCCCGGTAATGACCGCCCGCGATCCGGCTCCGAGCCTGGTCAGGAACATCTTCATCTGTTCTTTGGTGGTATTTTGGGCTTCATCCAGGATGATCACCGCTTCATTGAGGCTCCGTCCCCGCATATAGGCCAGGGGCGCAATTTCTATGGTGCGGTTCTCTTCCAGATGACGAATGACCTCATAGGGGGCTAAGGATTCCATAGCATCATAGAGGGGGCGCAGATAGGGACTTATCTTCTGGGCCAGATCTCCCGGTAAAAACCCCAGGTTCTCTCCTGCCTCGACTACCGGACGGGTCAATACCAATTTCCGCATCTTTTTTGATAAAACCAGCCGTAAAGCCTCGGCAATAGCAAGAAAGGTTTTACCGGTCCCTGCAGGGCCTATGCAAAAACTGATGTCATGGCCGCGCATTCCCTGAATATACATGCCTTGATTCCTGCTTCGAGGATAGACCCGGCGTAAACCCTGGGGAATATGGATCACCCCTTCCCGAATCGGATCCTCCGAAAGGATCGCTTCCGCGGCAAAGGGCGGTTCCGCTGAGGGATGAGGAACTACTACTCCTGCCAAGGCCCGGACATATTCAGGAGAAGGACTTTCTCCGGCTTGGACCGCCGCAATAAGATTATCCATCATTGGTTTGAAACGCCGGAGACCGGCCTTGTCTACCCCTTCTAAACGGATTTCGTTTCCCCGGGCTATGATACGCCCCCCTAAAAAACCTTCGATAAGCCGCAGATTTTCATCATTCGCACCGCATACACCGGATAAAAGATCCCGGTTATCCAGTACGATGGTTATAGTATCCTCCAAATAAGCCTCTATATCATTTTCTCTATAATCTGTTGCATAAAACCCCAGATGCTGCGCCGTGTCTATAGAAACGTATGAATCCTCGTACTGAGCATAAATCCAGTTACCGGCATAGTCAAGAGGGGCCATCAGGATAGGGCAACAGCATTTACTTTAGGGTACAGGAGAAGCGCAAAAGAGACGATAGCTATAAATTTAGGGAAAAACTGACGAATAGATTCAGCGGGAGGGAATCATGGAACTTACCCAAGCGGACCTGAAACGGATGCAAACAAACTTTGAAGGCAAAGCGGACCCGAGGCGGACATGGGGGGATCTCCGGCACAAGCTGGTGGATATGCTGGTCATCGCCCTGAACGCCATCAGCATCGGGGAGCAGACAAGGATAACCGACCGGTAGTATATCAGCAGCACGATTGTCCCGGCCAAAACCATGGGCGGCTATCTCCGTGGTCACTGGTCGCTAGAGAATCGGCTGCATTGGTCGCTTGACCTGCTGTTTCGGGAGGATGCCTGTCAGGCGCGGAAAGACAAGTCCCCTGAAAACGTGAACATTCTGAAGAAAAGAGCCCCGGCCCGGTTGCGCGCCACTGCGGTTCCTGAGAAACGGTTTAGCCCGAAGTGCAAGATATGTAAGGTATCAGTCAACCCTGATTTCCTGTATGCTTGTCTTGTTCGGAAAGTAAATGCTTTTGCCCTGTTTTTTCCCAAGGCAATGTGACCACTTGACGTTTTTCCCGGTTTGGGGCATACTAAAATCACTTTCCTGCCCCATAGGTACTTACTGCGTGGGTTTACAGGATCCATCTTACATAAAGGAGACGCTGAAGTGCCTTGCGGAAGAAAACGCAAACTGAGAAAGATTGCAACCCATAAACGTAAAAAGAAGCTCAGAAGGAATCGACATAAAAATAAATAGCCTTCTTTATAAACCTCACCCGAAGCATGAGGAAGGAATTGTGAAAGGGGCGCATGTACATGAAACCGTTTCAAAATGTGACTTTTTAAAACGGTTTCATGTTATAGTATATGCTGTAGCTCTAGGCCTTCCTCGTGTTGAGTTGTATTTTGACGAGGGTAGGGTATTATATGATGCCAAAGGTTCTTTTCAGACACAAAGGGCCTTGAAAAAGACGGTAGACGCCTATTTTTCCTGATAAATAACGCCATGAGATATATAGTAGTAGGTATATGCGTGACGCTGAATCCTTGTTAGCCCATATTTATGAACCAGGGGATCTTAAGGGCCTTTCCTTCACAGAGTTAAATCGGCTCGCGGCTGAAATCCGTGAAACTATTGTGGCTACGGTGAGTAAGCAGGGAGGACATTTGGCCTCTAACCTGGGAGTGGTGGAACTTACCATTGCGTTGCACCGGGTCTTTAATTCTCCCCGGGATAAGATAATCTGGGATGTGGGGCATCAATGTTATACCCATAAGCTTCTTACCGGCAGGTATGGGGAATTCTCTTCCCTCCGTCAATCCGGAGGACTTGGGGGGTTTCCAAAACGAGCCGAAAGTCCCCATGATATTTTTGATACAGGCCATGCATCCACGTCAATTTCAGCGGCTCTGGGGATCCTCGCGGGGGAATGGGTCCAAGGACGGAGAAACCGGGTGGTGGCGGTTATCGGGGACGGCGCCTTAACCGGAGGGCTGGCCTATGAAGCCTTATCCCACGCGGGGCAGCTGCGCTTACCCTTGGTGGTGATTCTCAATGACAATAAGATGTCCATAAGCCCCAATGTGGGAGGGCTTTCCAAATATTTAAGCCGCCTTTCCATGAAGGCCCGGTATCAGTGGTTTCGCCGTAACTTTGATTCTATGGCCAAGCGTTTGCCCCTGGTAGGAGATGCCTTTTTCGATGTGGTGGTCCGGCTTAAGCGGGCAGTGAAGGCGGTCTTCTATACGGATAATTTTTTTGTGGATCTGGGCTTTGAATACGTCGGGCCTATTGACGGGCACCATATCCAGCAGCTTGAACGGGTGCTGCAGGATGTACGGAGGCTGGATCGGCCTGTGGTGGTCCATGTGATTACCCGCAAGGGCAAGGGGTATACATTCGCTGAAAAAGATCCCGGCAGCTACCACGGGGTTCCCTCGTTTTCCATAAGCGGAGGCTTGGCGGCTAAAGAGACAATTCCAGAGGAACCCGATACCAGCCCTCAAGAAGCAGCCCTATCCCCGGTACCGATCCCGGTAGTAACCATCCGGCCGGAATTATGGGGAAATGGTTCTTTTACCGATGCTTTTAACCGGGCTATGCGTGATGCCGGGGGCAGGGATACACGGGTAATAGCCATTACCGCGGCCATGGAAAAAGGAACGGGCCTTTCCCCGTTTAAGGCGGCGTTTCCCGCCCGTTTTTTTGACGTAGGCATTGCCGAGGAACATGCGGTTACCTTTGCCGCAGGATTGGCGACTCAGGGAATGCGGCCGGTAGTCGCGGTTTATTCAACCTTTATCCAGCGGGCAGTGGATCAGGTGATCCACGATGTGGCCTTGCAAAAACTGCCGGTTCTCTTTGCCCTGGATCGGGCGGGCTTGGTAAGTGATGATGGAGAAACCCATCAGGGACTGTTTGATATCGCCCTATTCCGTCCGATCCCGAATATGGCTATCCTGGCTCCTGCAGGAGGCCTGGAATTGAAGCGGATGCTGGATTGGTCCTTGGCCGCGGTCGAACCTGCCATGATCCGGTATCCTAAAGCCATGTGTCCTCATGAGATCCCTGCCTTCTCCCTGCCTTTAGAGCGGGGAAAGGGGGTATTTATACGGGAATGGGGTACCTTGGTCTGTCTTGCCTTTACAGGAAGTCTTTATCCAGAGGTCTGGGAGGCTGCGGACCGTCTCTTAGCCCGCAACATTGCGGCGGATCTGTATAACCTGCGTTTCCTTAAACCGGTGCACGAGGATTACCTGGTGGAGATTATGAACCGATATGAACTCATGGTTTTTATCGAAGAAGGCATCACAGAAGGAGGATTTGGGGAATACGCCACGGAATTGGCCTATAGACGGCAGTGTACTGCCCAGATACGGGTTCTGGGGATTCACGGTAACTTTGGGTCCCTCGGCAAGCGGGAAGAACTCCTCCATATAAATGGTCTTGACGGGGAGGGCATTGCCGCATCGGTTCGGCGCTTTTACGGGGAAAACCGGATTTACCCCTATACTCGAAAAGCGGGTCCTCGAGCCGGTTCTTCAGGATCCTGGGCGGCTCATACCTAGTATCCGGTAACGACTTCATGGTCAGATAAAGGAACCTGTTTCAAATCCCGAAGGAACGGCCCTGTGACGAGGGACGCTCGAGCGTATGTATCTTGTAGCGGAATCCTACCGGCTTGCAGAAACCCCCTATCTACTCTATGCTGAACCTACGTACAGGTGCGGTCGTGCAAATTTATAGACTGCATAGGGTCTTGGGCATACGTAACGCAGGTACGATTCTATACATAAAGGGTATACTTTGGAATGGCTTCAGCGGCTTACCGCCGTGTATGATATTATTCGCCCGGTCTTGGATGTGGTGATCCTCTCGTTTTTGTTCTATAAAGTCTACGATCTTCTGGTCAAAACCCAGGTTATGCAGATGTTCCAAGGCGCAGGGTTTCTGGCCCTGGTATATGGTCTTGCGGTTTTATTCAAGCTAACGACGTTACAGTGGGTCCTTAATATCTTGGCTCCAGGGCTTTTTGTAGCAGTAGCCATTGTCTTTCAGCCTGAATTGCGGAAGATCATCCTTCGTCTGGGCCAGACTGAGTTATTCCGGCCAGACAGCAAACCCCGGCTGGGGCATCTGGAAGTGGTGATTACCGCAGCGGAAATTCTTTCCCAGAAACGCCGGGGGATGTTGGTGGTTTTTCCCCGGCGGGTGAACCTCAAGAACATCATTGATACGGGGACCAGGCTGAACGCGGAAATTTCTTCCAGCCTCATGGTAACGGTCTTTGAATTCGATGGCCCCCTGCACGACGGGGCTATGGTTATCCAAAATGGCCGGATCGCCGCGGCAGGGTGTTTTCTTCCCCTGTCTGAACAGCAGGATATAAAGAAGAGTTTCGGTACCCGGCATCGGGCATCTTTGGGTATGTCTGAGCAGTCCGATGCGGTAATCCTGGTGGTTTCCGAAGAGACCGGGGCTATATCTATCGCCTTTGATGGTAATTTGTATTATGACCTTTCTCCCATTGAAATTACCGGAACCCTACAAGAAATATTTGAACATGGGGTGAGACGGGGCGAGGCTGAAAAGACCGGTTCCTCCATGACTGCATCTTTAGACCCGGAAAAGGATGAGATCCTTGGATAGCAGAAAAGTGCTCGCCCACATAGCGGAAAACTGGCCTGCTAAGGTGCTTTCCATCGCGCTTGCGCTTATTCTGTTTATATTTCACCACATGAATACCCTGGAAGAACGGTTCTTTTCGGTTCCTCTCCTGGTGGAGACCACGGGAACCCTGATTCCTGCAAGCGCCTATACCAAGATGATCCGTATCAGTATCCGGGGGGATGCTGCCCGGGTTCGTTCCCTTTTGGAAGAGGATGTGGAGCCCTATATTGATCTTACCGGCAAAGAGAAGGGTATCTATAGGATCCCGGTGCAGGTCCGTACGAATGGAACTGCCCTGGGGCTTGAGCCTTTGGAAATCAAGGTGGATCCTCTGGAAATATCCATAGTATTGGATCATAAAACAAGTAAATATGTTCCTTTGAAGGCCAATACCCGGGGTCCCGTGCAACGAGGATACGAATTGGTTTCTTATACCCTGAAGCCATCTCAGGTGGCGCTTGAAGGTCCTGCAGAGGTAATGAAGGGTATTTCGGAACTATCCACTGATTTTATTGATATGGATGGCCGAAACGAAGATTTTTCCATCATGGTCAGTATCGTGAACCCCGATCCCCTCGTGGTAATCCAGGGGAATGGGATGACCGAATTTTATGGGTTTATCCGGGAAATCATTGGATTTGAGAATTTTACCAATCTGCCGATCCGGGTAGACCGGCTGCATGAACGGTTTATCCCAGACCTGGAAGCGGGGACCGGCAGTATTCGTCTTGAAGGGAGTCAACGGGCGCTGGAACAGTACAGTCCGCCGGCTTCATTTTTGTATGTGGATGGTTCGGCCATAAGCGAACCAGGGACCTATACGCTGCCGGTATTGGCACCGCAGATTCCGAATTTTACCCTCTTATGGAAGGACCCTGAAACGGTTACGGTACAGGTCAGGCTGAGGAACCCGGGAAACGGATGATTATCGGTATCGGAGTGGACGTGGTCCATGCGTATCGGCTGAAACGGTGGCAGACTATCCCCGGTTTATTGGAACGCTATTTTCATCCTGCAGAACTACGCACCGCCCTGTCCAGGGGTAGCGGGGCGGCCCTGTCATTGGCGGCCCGGTTTGCGGCTAAGGAAGCCTTCGGTAAAGCCCTGGGTATGGGGCTTTCGGGTATCGTGCTCAAGGATATTATGGTGGTCAATCAGCATAACGGCAAGCCGGAGATACAACTCTTCGGCACCGCGCTTCGGGCATTGGAGCAAAGCGGCGCCCATCGAGTGCATCTTTCCCTTACCCACGAGCGGGACAATGCTATTGCCATGGTGGTGTTGGAAGCCTTTCCTGAGAACCCTGCAGGAGATGACCGGCGTACCCATGATGGCGCTCATAGGGCTTAGGCCTTTGAGGGCTTGGGTTATTTTTCTGTTTCGCCGAGGATTCTTGGGGTCATGCTAGATTGACAGCCGGCAAGGGGTGGTTTAACCTAGGGTAGAAGAGGGTGAAAATATGGGTATTGCTATTATAGCGGGTGTAGCAGCTGTCTCCGCTGCGGTTTCAGCGGTAGGGGTTATGCTATTCTATAGAAGAAGAGAAGCATACCAAGGACAAACCTATCAGGCGCTGGATCAGTTCTTTATGGATCAACAAAATTATAACCTAACCTTACGAATACCTGAGGGCGGCGGTATGAAACACCTGAGGGAGCGGATAAACGCCTTTATCGCCTACCAGGATCGGGTGTTATCCCTCATTCAGAACCGGACAAAACACACCGAAGAAAATGCAGAAGCCCTGTACAAGCTGATCGATGAAGCCTGTTCCCGGGTTAAGGCCCTGACGGTCCTCATTGAGATGATAGATAAACGTATTCCCCTGCAGGCTGCCAGCATAGGCCAGGTGGCAAAGGTTTTGCAGGATATCCATACCTACCAGAGTAAGGCCATTGCCACTCAAATAGACCAGGTAAGCGCCAGTGCAGCTCTTTTTACCCAGTTAAAGACGAGTATCCAGAACCTAGACCAGATTATCCAAGATAATGTGACCGGCTATACGAACCTCACAAGTCATGCCGGTTCCGGTAAGGATGAGATGCTCAAGCTCCAAGAGATGGTCCATACCCTTACCGTTAAAATCAGTACGGTGTTTGAGGCAAACATGGTGATTAACCGCATCGCAAGTCAAACGAATCTCCTGGCCATGAACGCAGCTATTGAGGCGGCCCACGCAGGTGAATCAGGCAAGGGTTTTGCCGTGGTAGCCGATGAGATCCGTAGCCTTGCGGAAAGTTCGAATAAGCAATCCCGAATCATCACGGATAGTATGAAAAGCCTCAAAGAGTCTATGGAAAAGGCGGTATGTACCTCAGAAAACACCAGCCTTTCCTTTGATAACATTTTTACGGCCATTAAAAACATGGATGCCAACCAGAACAACCTGGTAAAGGCGGTCAATAGCCAGCGAGGGAATATGGAAGCGCTTATCCTCCAATTCGCCGGCATACAGCAGAGTAGTAAAGAGATTGATGAGGGGTCGGGAAATATTCTCGCCCAAAGTAAGACCATTCAAAGTGAAGCGGAAACACTCGCCTCCATTACCCAAGAGGTGAAACAAGCCTCCCAGTCTTTAGCTTCAAATCCAGAGGTGGTAGCTCAACTCATGGACGCCGCTATTGATAAGGTAAAGCTCAATCTGGTCAGCGTGAACGAAATCAGCCATGAAGTTTCGGTGTTTAAGGTGTCAGAACAGGCCTCCTTCCTTACCCATAAAAAGAGTATGAAAGGCCTTATCGTGCTTTGTATAGCGGAGCTGATAAAGAAGGTCGGCGGGGCTACTAAATGGCAGGAGATTTTGAAGCGTTCCGGCCTGCCCAAAGATTTGTAGCTTACCAGTATCTCTGATGTGGATGACGGGGTTATCCAGGAAGTGCTTAAAAATATCGGTGAAGTATTACAGCTTTCTCCCCAGCAAACAAGTGACGCCTTCGGTGATTATTGGGTCAATACCTATGCCGCCAAACATTACAAGTCCTATTATTACGGTATAAACAGCGCCAAAGCCATGATTATGAAGATTGATTCCATTCATGAGCAGGTAACCAAGATCATACCCAACGCCCGGCCGCCCAGGTTTGATGTGGAGGAAATTGACGAACATACCCTGAAGGCCCGTTACAAATCCCACCGGAAGATGATCGATTTCTATATCGGTTTGGTTAAAGGGGTGGGGAAATTCTTTAAAACCCCTGTGCAGGTTAAGAAGTTGTCGGAAGAATACGTGGAGATCCGGTTTGGCTAAGGGATTGGTCCTGTCGGGGAATGGTAAGGGAGAGATCTTTTGGGGCAATCCCCGGATCATTATCGCTGATGCGAATGGTGATAGCCTTTTCCCCTGCTTCTGCGGCAAGCCGGATACGGCTCCCCGCAGGCGTATACCGGGTGGCGTTGTTGACCAGATGTTCCAGCACCCGGATGATAGTAAGCCCTTCGTCCAGGGGAACCAAGAGGGAAGCGGGCAGCTCCAGGGTTTCTACTACCGGGTGCTGGAAGCGTTCCGCATCCGTGGCACTACTCCGGGAAACGGGATAATCCCTATGAATCGGTTTTGAATTCGGGAATAGAGCACTATAAAATCATCTCGGAAAATCGTGAAATCCCCGAGAGACCGGGGTATTCGGTACATAAGTGCCGGTCCTGCTTATGGACTGTCCACTGAACACATGAGGAATCGTAAGCATCATACCGGGGAAAATCAGATGGGGGTTGTCAGGGTTGATCATACGGTCTTTATTAGCTTCATATACGATCCTCCACAACTGAACATCTCCATAAAAGCGATCCGCAATACTCCAGTAACTGTCCCCGGTCTTTACGGTATACTCCTGCATAGCCGGAACCGTTCCCAAAATACCCGGAATCGCCGGTCCAGGAACCGGAAGGGACGCTCCAGATACCGGTTTTGAAACCGCTGGTTCAAGCTCTTTTTCCTTGATTTGTACCGATACTCCTCTTGGTTCATAGCTGGCTACGGAAGCCGGTGTAGAGAGCGGGGGTATATCAAGCGCCATACCGGGAAAGAGCAAGTGGGGATTATCAGGGTTAGGCATGATATGCTTATTTGTTTCATATAAAAGCTTCCATTGCTCAGAATCCCCGTAAATTTGCCTGGCAATAGTCCAGTAACTATCGCCAGGCTTTACTATATACGACCCAGTGGAGGGGTGTTCTGTGTTCATGGGTACTAGGTTCATCGGCTTCTCTGGAATTAGGGTTATCGGATTCAGCGGTTCTGTGGATGGGATGAACTTTGGATCTGCTTCCCCCACTTGACGAACACCTTCCGCTTCTTTGGCCTGAAAAGCTGCCAGGAGAGATTCGATTTCTGCCACAGCCGCAACCGTGGCTTGGGAACCGCTTACTGCATCTTGCCAGTTCTGTGCGGTCTTTGCCTTAACCGCAGTAGAGTATGCGGCTGTCGCCTTGGTATACGGGGCGGGGAATTGGGTTTTGGCCCCTATCCCCGTGGCCCAGTCAAGCCGTTCCCTGGCCCGGGCGAGGGCGTCTTCCGCTTCTTTAGCCTGGAACGCTGCTAAAAGGGATTCGATTTCTGCTATAGCCGCGACCGTGGCTTGGGAGCTACTGACCGTATTTTGCCAATTCTGTGCGGTTTGCGCTTTAACCGCAGTGGTGTATGCGGCAGCCGCCTTGGTGTACGGGGCGGGGAATTGGGTTTTGGCCCCTATCCCCGTGGCCCAGTCAAGCCGTTCCCTGGCCAGGGTGAGAGCATCCTCCGCTTCTTTAGCCGCCGCCTGAGCGACTGTATCCCTTTCTTTAGCTTGGAGCGCTGCCAGGAGAGATTCGATTTCTGCTACAGCCGCCACCGTGGCTTGGGAACCGCTTACTGCATCTTGCCAGTTCTGTGCGGTCTTTGCTTTAACCGCAGTGGTGTATGCGGCAGTCGCCTTGGTGTACGGAGCGGGGAATTGGGTTTTGGCCCCTATCCCCGTGGCCCAGTCCAGCCGTTCCCTGGCCCGGGCGAGGGCGTCTTCCGCTTCTTTAGCCTGGAACGCTGCTAAAAGGGATTCGATTTCTGCTACAGCCGCTACCGTGGCTTGGGAGCTGTTTACCGTATCGTGCCAGTTCTGTGCGGTCTTTGCCTTAACCGCAGTAGAGTATGCGGCAGTCGCCTTGGTGTACGGAGCGGGGAATTGGGTTTTGGCCCCTATCCCCGTGGCCCAGTCAAGCCGTTCCTTGGCCCGGGCGAGAACGTCTTCTGCTTCCCTGGCCTGGGTAAGCTCCGGGTTTTCCTGGTCTTCTGGGCTTACTAGAACCGACGCAGGGGGCAATGGCTTAGACTCCGGAGAAGAAACCACTGCACCCGGTAGGACTGCGACCGATTCAGCGGGGACCACAAAAACCGGCTCCACTGCTACCGGGGATGAATCCGCATCTGTAAGGGGAGGAGGTTCCGCTGCCGGGGGATTTGCGGAAACTACCGGCTCCTGGGGTCTGGATTCGGATGAGTAGTCCCACCATTCATATACCGTGTTGCAGCCTCCGGCAAGCAAAAGAACCATCGTCCCGGTTAACGCCTTGATAATCCCTCTTTTCATATCTCACCCTCTAGTTCTACAGCCTGCTGCCTTCCTGGTTCTCAGTATTTCATAGTCACCAAGAAGTTAAATTTCAGGAGATCCGAAACATCCGCACCCAAACCCGATGCCATTATCAACAGATCCGCTGCGATATTCTGGTTAAAATAAAAAGTCAAGCCCGCTCCGAGATTCGTAGACGGCAAGGTCAAGGTCTTGCTTACGGTAGTCTTCTGCACTGAATTCACCGGATCAGGAGCGCTCTCGGTTCTCTCTTCATATTTAAGCACATTGATACCTATACCCATATTAACGAAAAAATGATCGGGAATCAACTTGAAACTCAATCCCAAGCCCAGTTTGGGAAGCACCGAAAAAAGCTCTGTGTTGGTTTCCGTTTCCACCGGATCACTGCTCTCCGCATCCACTATTGCTGAATTAGTGGTAACTGACTCATCTTCGAAGATATTATAGTCAACGTTTATCCCCAAGGTTAAACCCACGGTTAAGCGGTTACCCATATCGCTACGGAACCTGAACGTAGGGACTATATGGTTCGTAAGATAAAATTTAGTGATTTCCGTATTTTTCTGTTCCAACCTCGATTGTGTAGGGTCCTTCTGATTTAACAAATTCGTATCGACCGTCTCAAATACTACATCTTTCTTATTATTCGAATACAATCGAAAAGCCATGACATAGTCTAAGCTCAACTCGGTTTGGATGCTGGGGTCTTGGGTAAAATCAAAGCCCAAGGAGAGGCCCGCGGAAGGCTCCATGAAGTCCCCCAGGACATCCTTATTATGGATGATGATATACTTAAGCTCTGTCCCCTCAGAAGGCAGTTCTTGATTCACCAAATCAAAAATAAAGGAAGTCTCAGGATTATTCCGGCTGTATTGATGAATATCAAGCCCTGCCTGCAGAGACGGCTTAATCAGGAACGAACCCGTGTTGATCCGCCCTCCAAATTCCAGATAGGGCCGTAAGCCGCTTATGAATTCCTCGGTAATCTGCATCCGGGTTGACATGCCTTTGGGACTTTCTACCAGGATTCCCTGAGTAAAAGGATTATAGACCAGTTCATCATACTGGCGATCATAGTCAGGATTATAGGTTCCCTCTAAGTACTGGGAAAATCCCACTTTCAACCCATAATTCCCGAATCCCAGCAGCACGCTGACATCGTTTCTGCTTATTACCGTTCCTGGAATCGGGTTTCCATCCGCGTCCACAATGCCATGAGTCGTTTGTATATCGGGTTCACCGGCATCCGACTCAGTGGTTATCTCCGTGTCCCGTTTGAACACGCTGTCGGTACCCTGGTTAGTAAACCGGCGGTACAGATCGTCAACGAGGCTTCCCCCATAACAGATCCCGATATAGAGGGATCCGAGATTCCGGGCATACCCCAGATTAAGGCCGTTACCGTCTATTCCCAGATACCCCATAAAATTAGGGATCTCTACATTCCGGAACATGTTTACCGACATAAAATTATCGATATCATTGGTAAGGGCTCCCAAGGTAGCTTTAGCGGTTCCCGATTCCGGTGTATACCAGGGGGTAGGGATATCCTCCCCCCATACTGCGGGAGTCCCTGCAAACCCTAACACCACTGCCACCATGAGACCTTTCCCAAGGCATTTCAACTGCGGATACGATGTTTTCATATGAAACTTTCTGACACTCCTTTGTATAAAATTATTGCTTCTCCCCTGCTATGGGAAAGAACTACCTCATTCCGGGCCCGACCTAGAACCCAATATGCACGCCCAGGGATACACCCAAGCCGCTTAATGCGAAGCTGCGGGTAAACTCCTGGCTCTGGGTGGATACACCCAGGTCAAACTGCAGGATCCGCAGATTCAGAATCAGGCCAAGCCGATGTTTCCATAATAACTCTTCATACCCGGAACCAAGGCTCACCTGCAACAGCCGCCAGATATGGATCTGCCCCTCAATCCCCGCGTTAAAACAGGGGAGGTCTCCATAAGGGGTAAACAAGGATAGTCCCCCATGGGGGCGCAAGACCAAGAAGTTCCCCATAAACTTAATTCGGCCATACAGATCAAAACGGAGGGGTCGGGATACATAGAAAACCCCCCGGGAAAAGGTAAACTCCGGATCTCCTATGTGGAGTATATCATCAACCTGGCCTTCCTTGAGCAGATCTAACAAAGGTATCCCCGAATCTTGGTCATTAAACCCAAAATCCGCCCTCATCTTAGCCTGATAGGTTAAACGGGAAAGGACCACGGGAATATGGCTCACCAGGATACCGGCATCCAGGATTGAAGCTAAGGGATATTCGGCTCCCAGAGTAAAGTCAAAACCCAAAGCCCCGGAATCCAGGACTTTCGAAAAACCGCCTGTATCAACACTAAAGGCCCCTGCGTCCCCGGTACCGGTACCCAGCTTCACCGGACTATATATATCCAAAGCCACGTTCCCGGTGATGCTCATCGTATCCTCAGCGGTTTTAATGGTTAAGGCCGTCTGCTTGGGTTTCGGGATATAGACCAAGGGCAGGAATACCGCAGGGCTTATGCGGAGACGCAGTTTTCCCAACTGAGTCTCCCAATTCACCCCCGTATCTGCAAAGAGGCTGCCCCCAAAGGCAAACTCTGCCTTGGAATACCGGCTCGTATTCCCATTGCTCAAGAGCTGAAAGAGCTGTTTGGAGATGTTCCCGTAAAACATCCCCTCCATTCCGGCAAAGAGCCCGATAGAAAAACCTTCTCCGCTTACGTTGAAGAAGGTCTGGGCCGCCGCATCCGATACCAGGTTAAAATCATAGGCCCCCATGGCGTTGAAATCAAGGTGGATGATATGTTCGTCATTGAAGAAATCCCCATAGCTCAGGTAGTTATTGGCGAATCCTGCTTCGACCGTAAAGCCTGCCTCCACATACCGCCGGGGCTTCTCAGCCCAAAGGTATCCAAGGCCGAGGACTATAAGCGCTAAACTGATACGCTTTTTCATGCTTCTTCCTTATGACTCATGTTACACCCCATACCTAGCATCAGCCTCTGTATAACACGAGTTAATAACTCCGGTAATTCCCTTCTGACCAGAAGTATGCTGTTCAACATCTCGATAATTCCTCTCTGAACCGAATTAACCGGTTTCCCATCTGAATTACCGGGATTTTTTTGGCGGGGGGGGGGGGGGGGGGCATTCGGCTGGGCGAAGCGGAAATGTCCGGCAAAACTCCGATTTCCGGGCTTATAACCCATGATACACTCCATACGAAGAAAGGGGCCTCTGTATAACATACGTTATAAACTGATTTCCTGGGTGATAGAACCGTCCAGGCGTATCGAAAGTTGAAGGCCAAAAGGATTATCGCTCATAGTGCGTTTAATATGCAGTTCCTTGTCTTTGGGAATGATTATATCAAAGGCAGGGCTAAAGGGCCAGGTTTCGCGGAGGTTCTCTTGGGTAAGCTCCAGTTGGGAGCTTCCCTGTAAACCCAGGGTTTTTAGAGGATCCCCATTCTCCTGGACGGTCTTATTGGCATAGAGCCATATCTCTCCGTCAAGACCAAGCTTATTATCCACTGCAACATCCAGCCGGACCCTTTTGATAAAGTCAAAGACCTGGCTGCCCTCTCCGGCCTGTTCCCTCCCCAAAAGATCCGCATCCCCAAAATCGGGCATCGGAAAATCTTTCATATCCTTCGCCAGATTAATCGTTTCTCCCACGGTAAAGTCCAGGGGAAGGATAAGGGCGATAGCCGCTGCAAAGGTAAGGGCATCCTCCTGTAACATGGCTGGAGTTACGATATACTGCTTTATGGTGATGTCATACTCAAACCCCAGGGCCTCAGGGTAGGTTTTAAATACCGGGGCTAAGTCCCCAGGGATAGTAGAGCAGGGGAGGCGTGTAATGCCTGTCTTTGGCGCATAACTTTGCCCCGAAGGATTTATGACCGGAAGGGAGACCGCGGATATGGGTCCATCGTGCAATTTTTCTGAGGTTTCCCCTGCCTCAGCAGTAAGGTTCATACCAATGTTTTCCTTTTCAAACCAGGATCCAGGGCCGTTCACATACACATAGAGGGGAACCTCTTTAAACAGGAGTTTCCCCTTAAAGAGGGAATCCTTTAAGGCGCTGATGTCAATGGGTTTCTCCCCCTTTTGCTCGTCAGGATACGAACCCTCCAGGTCTGCCCCAACATCGTCGCTGAGATCCAGTTCCGCCTGGGTCCAGTTGAATATGAAGCCCGGGGTAATCCCAATGTCGTTGGTATCCACAATCTCACTAAAGGTCATGGTAATAGCAATGTCAATCGTTATTATCCCATCTGTCGGCGTAAGGGTAAATTCACCACCGGTAAAGGTCATCACCGGGCCGAATACCACTTCCCCCATTTCTTTCGTCTTGGTCATATTCAGATTTAAGGCGTTGGCTTTCACGCTAATCGAGTCCGGTATGGTTTTGCTGCCTTTACAGACCAGGGTCAACCCGGAGTTTCTTCCCTGTATCTCCATAATCTTCGCATGTTCAATAGTAATCGTCCCCTGAAGGGGTATCTCGATAGGAACAGGAAGCGTCATAGGCAGGGAAGGCAGGGAAGGCGGTAAGTGTTCCTTAAGATTCACCGCCGGGGGAAGCCCCGTAAGGTCATCCGAGCCTACCTGGAGGGTATTTTTATACTCCCCTAATGCAATTTCCTGTTTGAGAAGGGTCTGATACCAGAGAAACTTCCGATCTTGAGGCGCCCCAGGATCCGTGTAGTCATAGAGCTGGTTAAGGCCGATGCTCGAAGCGTCAATATCCAAGGCCTTTTTAAGCTCTTCGCCGAGGGAAGCCTCCCCTTTCAAGGGGTCTCCCAAAGGCAGGCGTATAGTAGGATCTGCAGTAATCACTACTTTTTCAGGCATCTGTTCCAACGGGGAGGTACAGGAGCTTATCCCCACACCAGCCAGCACCAACCATAAGCACCTGATTTTCTTTGTCATACACTACTCTCTTTAAAATCGGACTGGTTTTTTTCCAATCTTTTTTGTTATACCCTATACCCTAGATCCATACAAGGGGCTTATAAAAAGACTTCGGGGCCAGCGCATATAAAATTGTATCTATTTATACTACAAGGAATTACAAAACCGTAGGCAAAACAACTTGTATGAGCTAACTCATTATCCCATAAGGAATTATAAATTTATATGCGCTGGCCCTGTAGGACATTACCAGTTATGCAGTACAACCGCAGGAGCAGGAGCTTGTGGTTTGGTTTGGGCCGCCCCGCCTCTAAGGGCGCCCTAGACAGGAAGTCGGCCTACCGGGCTTTTTCCAGGGCTTGTTCTACCGCCTCAATAAATTGATGGTATGCAATGGTGGCGCCGCTTACCGCATCGATCTTTTTCAAGTCTTGGACCTCCACATAGTGGGCGGCATAGTGTTCCATGGCCCGGACCGCAAGCTGTGCCTTATCGTAAAAGTCCTGGTTGGAAATCTCCCCGTTTATTTTCCCGTAGTGCTCATCCTTTATGGTACCGTCCTTCTGCCAGGTAACAAAGCGGCATTGGCGGATCTTTCCTTCTGCCACGGTGAGGCTTACCTCCCCATACGCGCCGGTATCGTCTAGGCTGCTGGTACCGGTGTAGGTCCCATCCCGGTATGACACCTTATTGCAACCAGCTATACCGAACATAGTGAGGAGGATCCCTATAAACAAAAGGGTATACTGTCCCTTCTTCATATTGTGCCTCCGTTTCCGGTGTGTATCCCTTGAGGGTTTTGAACAATCCGGTTGATTTTTCCATGTTCCAGGATCACCGTCCGCTGGGCATCCTCGGCGACCTCCGGATCATGGGTTACCACGATGATGGTACTTCCCTCTGCATGGAGCTGCTTGAAAATAGCGATGACGATCTGTTCATTCGCCTCATCCAAGTTACCGGTGGGTTCATCCGCCAGGATCAGGGCGGGATAATTGATGAGGGCCCGGGCAATACACACCCGCTGCTGTTCCCCCCCGGAAAGCTGCCCGGGCAAGTGCTTGGCCCTGTCCTTAAGTCCCACTCGTTCCAGCGCTTCCAGGGCCTCCTTTTCATCGGGCATACTGTGGTAATACTGGGCCACCATCACGTTTTCCAGGGCTGAAAGGTAATTGACCAGATGGAACTGCTGAAAAATAAGGCCGATCTTGTCCCGCCGTAAAGCGGTGAGGTTTTTCGCACTCTCCTTGGATATGTTGACCCCATCAAGAATCACCTGCCCTGCGGAGGGCTTATCCATGCAACCGATGATGTTCATCATGGTGGTCTTCCCGGATCCTGAGGGGCCCATGATGGCCAGCCATTCCCCCTGTTTCACCTTCAGGTTGATATGCTGCAGGGCTTTGAGGTTCCCGTAAATCTTAGAAATATCCTGTAATTCCAAAATATCCATGACTTCTTTTTTCTCCTTCCCACTTGTTCCAGCGGACCTTCAGTACGACTAAGCCCCAGCCCCTCTTTCCAAACCGTGCGTATGATTTCCTATCAAAATCCTTCTGCATCTGAGCTGAGGAATCCCCGGCCTGACACAAAATCCCCCGGGATAGATAGCTTATTCTCCTCTTAATACAACGGCAGGGTCCACCTCGGTAGCGCTCCGGACCGGGATGATACAGGCGATACCGGTGATGAGGATCGAGGGGATGATCGTCAAGGGGATGAGCAAAGGAAAAAACCGGACCGGCCGGTTGAACACATTGAGGGCCACTGCCTGGGCAAACAGGGCGCCGCAGAAGGCGCCCAAGAATCCCCCTAAACCCCCTAAGAACACCCCTTCCCCGAGAAACTCCGCGATGAGACTCCTATTAGCCGCACCCAGGGCTTTCCGTAAACCGATTTCTTTACGCCGCTCCGTAACGACGGCCATCATGGTGGTAGCCACACAGATCATGGTCAGGAGCAAGACGATGACCGTAACCAGGTACACCAAGGCCTTGAGTTTGGTTAAAACCGTGCCTTCCGACTCGGTAACCCGCTTTACCAGCCGGGCTTCTACCCCGGGATGGCGGCTTATCTGGTTCGCCATCCCTTGGAGGGCTTCCCCGGAAACAGCCACGCTGCATTCCACCACATCCGCAGCCCCTCCTTTACCGATCATGTCTTCAAAATCTTCCAGGGCCATAAAGATGAAGGCTTCTTCGGTTCCGCCGGTTTGCAATACCCCGGATACCGTGAAATTCCGGGTGAAACTCATCCCCTCCCCATTAGTACCGGTGATGGTAAAATCGCTTCCCTGGAGGAGCCGGATCTGGCTGGCCACTTCTGCACCAATGAGGGCTTCCCCCAAGGACTCAGGCCAACGACCCTGGACCAGCCAATAGGGACTGGTCTTTTGGGCCTCTGAGAGCGCGGTCCCTGCAGCCATGAACGGCTGCTCGTGGATCTTCACCATTTGATACCGGTAGGGAGCAGCCCCAACCAGGGATTCAGCGGGGAGATAGACCATGGCCTTCTGGACCGTATCAAGATCCAGCGCTTCTGCATCCCCGGATGGTACCAAGATAAGATTCGCCCCATAGGATCGGAATTCTTGACCCATCTGCCGGGGAATATCGTAATAGATAGTAATCAGCCCTGAAAGGATGGTTCCGCCCACCGCCACGGCGAGGAGGGCGACGATCATCCGGGAACGGCGACGCAACAAGGAACTCACCACCATCTTCAGATAAAAACGCTGCTTATTCATCGTCCGTGTAACACCTCCGCGGGTCTCAGGGACAGCAGAAACCGAATCGCAGGGATACTCCCTGCCAAGGTTACGAGGAGGACCAAGACCCCCACTAAGGGTACCACCAAGAGTTTAAGGTCGATGGGAGACCCAAAGACCGTATGGCCGATGATTTGGGCAAACCCGAGTCCTATAAAATACCCGGCAATCCCCCCTCCAATACCGGTGATCCCTATTTCGGTGAGCACCAGCCCTGAGATAGGACCATCATAAGCGCCAACAGCTTTGAGGAGGCCAATCTCGCTTGCCCGTTCCATGACACTGGCAGTTACCAGGTTGGAAATACCCAAGGCAGAACCGGCTAGGCTCAGGATAGTAATGAGGAGCATGAGGAACTGGGTTTTCTGCAGGATTGCCCCTTCAGATTCGGCGACCTGTCTAATGGGCTTAGAAACCGCGCCGCTTATGACCTCGTCGATCTGATAACAGATGGCGCTCACATAGGCCGTACAGTACCAGGTTTCCCACTCTTTGATGGAAAGGCTTTTCGGGTCTTGGGCGGCCCGACGGGAAAGTTCGTTGTCCGGAGTAGTCAGGGCGCTCACCTCCACGGAACTTACCTGCCCTTCCCGGTTTACCAGGGCCTGGGCCGCTGAAAGAGGGACATAGATACGTTCGTCTTCATCCCCGCCCGCGTTGAACACACTGACTACGGTGAAATTACCGGTTTCCTCCTCTCCCTGGAGGGTGATGGAATCTCCCGGGGTAATCCCGTACCGTTTCGCTATCTGACGCCCCACCATGAGGCCATTCTGCTCCTCATCGGTAAGCCAGCGGCCTTCCAGATCCCACCAGCTTTTCATGTTCCCCATTCCCGTATCCAGCGCTTCCCCGGTGGGCAATTCCAGATGATGGTTGAACCAGGTTCCCACAAGACCAATCTCCCCTTCCCCCCTAGGGGTAAGGATCTTCACCCGGGCGTTAAGGTAAGGGGTAAAATCCACGATATTAAAAGCCCAGAAGATCGTCTTGATATTCCCCACCTCTTCCTCCTTCAGGTATTTATCCGATACCCCAGAGCCTTCACGTACGCCATACAGCGCATCCAACAGGGAAGCCCCCCGGGGAGTCACGGTGATGTTTGCCCCATAGGTCTTGAGTTCCTGGTTCACCTTGTCTCCCACATCAAGCATCACGTTCAGCATCGCCGTGCCTAGAGAAGCCCCCAAAGCTATGGTAAAAGCCACCATCAGCATTTTTCCCTTTTGTCTCAACAGCGCGCCCCGCACCATGGTCCAAAACATTGTTTCCTCCTTGAAAAATCTGCCCCTTATTTGAAGCGGTGCTGTTCATTTTCCAGATTGGTGATAGCAATGATCATGTTCCCACTCCGGTTCGTATATGAGAGGGGTACCGGGTTGCATCCCCCTTTGAATCCAATGGTCGATTTATTCATCACCACATCGCAGAGCCGGCAAATCACCTCGTTTTTCCGCTCATAGTAACCGGTGGCCCCGCAAATATCACAGGCGTCAAGGCCGACCCCATAGGCTACCTCATTTTTCTTAATCACGATGAACCGGACTTCCGTATTATCGGCGGTTATATAGGCAAAACGATGGAGACGGCCATCCTGCACCTGTTCCAGGGGGATGAGGATTTCATCTCCTTGGATATTCATCGCCTCTGCCGGGGAAAGGACAACTTCCCGTTCATTATAGGCTTTAAGCCCTGTAAGGATAAAAATTGATACCAGGTATCCCCCTGTTACCACCCCGCTCCAGCGCCGGCGATTCCGCAGGGCAGCCTTGATCTTCCGGTGTTCCGCAGGGTTCTTATACCCTGCCGGAGGCCGAAGACTTTGGATCCAGAGCACCAAGGCCAGGGAAAAACTTATCCCCATAAGGAGGTACAGAAGGACCAGGTTATACCCCGCGGCGGCCACGACGATCCTGAAAAGCCAGCGGATCATGGGGATCATCCGCCGGGCCAGGAGAAACTGCACTATGGTCGTAGCCTGATTAAGCATATTGAGGATCAAGGCTAGGGTCAGGAGGGAACCGACGAACCGGGGAGAAAGGGGGATTCCCGCCTTAAAAATAGCTGTCCCCACCACAAGGGATATCCCCAGGCCTATTCCATACCCGATGAGCTTAAAGAGAAAATCCGTGCTAAAAATGGTTTCCCCGGTCAGGACGAATTCCGTAGGATACAGGAAAAGGGTTGGGAGGGCGTAAAAAAACAGGGCCCCCATGAGGAGGAGGCTCACCCAGCCGAAGACCCGGGTATAGGATCGGGACATCCTGATGCTCCCCAGGTCCCAGTATAAAAGCATGAAAAGAATCCCCAGAATAACCGCCGCCGATAGGATCCAGAGATTCCAATACCCCCGGTTGATGAGAGCAGTGGTACGGCGTAAAATCGCGAGAATCAGGGCAAATACCGTACCCAGCAGGCAGCCCTGAATCATGCGTTTCCCCAGCCCCCCCCCTTTTTTACGGGCCCCTCCAAACAACAAAGCCCCAAGTATCGCGATGGCAAGAGAATTTTCCACCACCAGTATGAGATATCTCAGCATATTATCTCTTTGCCGCTCCTGGCATGAAACGCCTGAGGGGATTTTTCACGGAGCCCCGAAACCCCGATAGGTAAACCTTCATCCCCTTATTACAGAAGGGAAGGGACATGAATGAAAAACCCCTTCCCAGGCGCTTGGCGGAACCTACCAGGCTGGGCCTGCGTAGCTTACCTTCCATTCGGCCACCAAAGGCGCGGACCAGAACCGGCCAGGAACCCCCGTGGTGTTATCCACATGGAGCACATACCCTTGAGCTTCAGGGTTCTTAATAATGAACCGTACCGTGTAATCCCCCGGGCCGTCCAGCTTGATATTGGCACCATAATGGGGACCGTCACTGGCGTTCATGGGCATGAAGGTTCCTTCAATATGGTACCCCGTAGACTTGGTAATCTCATAGTCCACCGTAAGATTGGGAACAAAGTCTCCGGCGCCATAACCCAGTTGATTCCCTTCCAGGGCGGATATATCTGCCTCAATGTGCATATCCGCCTGGGATGCAGGAAGCCCTGCGGATGCAGGTTCCATGTCTACGGGCTGGAAATAGACCCCCGCTACATTGAGGGGTCCCAGTTCAAAGTCATCCCCCAGAGGGAACTCCTCAAAACCCGCAACCTCCCCGGGGCTTACGGTACTGGCAGGCCTGGATCCCTCCTGCTTTCCGCCCCCTGCAAATACGGCAGTGGTTCCTGCCGCAGCCAGAAAAAAGACCATCAGTTTCCTGATTTTCATTGTACTACTCCTCTTCAATTTTTTCAGGTCCTGGACCTGTAGGTACCGTGAAGATAGTTAGGGTAACGTATTAGGTCTAAACCCTCCAGTTAGAATTTTCTAACATGATGGTTATAAAGATAGCACTTCCTAACAATCACGTCAAGTGTTTTTTATGAAAAATATGAAAATAATAGAGTTGTTCAGAAACTTTAGTTTCTGAACAACTCTAATGAGTTCCTGCAAAACCGCGTTTTTTAAAAGGCCCTCGTTCAAAACAGCCATTGTGAACGAGGCTCTCATAGGGGGAATTGCCGCCTGTTCTTTACGGCGGCACCGTTTCATCATCCAGCATGGCTTCCTGTTCCAGTCGCATACGGTTTTCGATCAGGTAATTGATGCAGGAATAACAGTCGGAAAGCTCTCTTGCCCCAGCGAGGGTTCGCAGTTTATCCGTATACGCCGCTGTTACCGGAAGGGTCAGGGCGGCGTATTTGACCAGTTCTCCCGCGTCCATGCGGTAGGGGCGCACATCCTCCTTGATTTCACGGCGCAGCCGGGCAAGCATGGAAAATCCACCGTAGTCTATGTCCCCCCAATGGTACCAGAGGCAGGTCGCCGGCATGGCCGCTGCCAGGGCCCGGAAGAAGCCGCCCCGGGAAGGGCTGAACTGTCCTCCGTGGTACACCACCAGCTCCGCGCCGACAGGGTTCTGGCGGATGTAACTGATATAGTTCGCCTTGTTTTCTATAGAAAGGAAGCGGACCAGATCGGCGGGAAGCTCCAGTCGGCCCCGCTTGAGATCGAGGGAACTGAGGGAAGCGCCGTACCTGAGGGGAGAGAAGTCAAGCCCGGCACCGGGGTCAAAGCGTATCGCCAGCGGCCCCCGGAATTCAAAACATTCGGGGTAGCGGACTATGCCGGCAAAGGCGAGGAGTTCCTCGTCGGCGCTGTCGTCATCGCAGCCAGAATAACGCCGGATGATATCGAGCAGGCGTTTCTTTACCGAGTTTTCAAAAATTTTTGAATCCCCAAAACAACGGATCGAAAAAACCCGCTCCAGAACTTCGGCTCTTTCCGCCTGCTCGTCCACAAACAAGAGAGCCTTGAAAAGGTTCTTCCGTTCCATGCCGTCCGCAGGGACTTTGCCTGTGGGAGCGCGGTTTAGCGCGAGGGTTTCCTGGCAGTCCTCCAGAAAACGGCGCATCCAGGGACTTTGTATTTTTACCAGCAGCTCCGTGATTTCACGGCTAATCTCCGCGGCGAGGGCGTCTTTCGGTTTTCTGCGGAGGAACGAATAGGCTGCGGCGATAGTGTCGCCGGTATCGGTGTTAAGGGAAACCTGGGCGATGAGGTGGTGTTCTTCGCCCTTCATCCAACGGAAATAAACCAGCCCCTGTTCGGCCAGCGCCAGCACCGCCCGGTTAATAGCTCCCCGGGTCTCCGGGTTTTCGATATTGTACGGACGGTAGTCTGAGCGTCCCGCATCGTAAAGCCGGATCTTTATCCTTCGTGTCGGCCTGGTTCCGTCTTTGAAAAAAACGCTTTCCTCGTATTTATCCAACAGCAGGGAAAGCAGGTCCTTTCCGGCTGATTCAGGGAGCATGGAGTTCCGCTGCCGCTGTTTTCTTAGGATCAAAACTAACCACGGTGGACTTCTTTTTATCCCGATAGGCAAGGATGATCCGGTCCACCCGGGGTGCGATATCGCCGATTTTATCGGAGGGGGCCGAGAGGATTACCTGAAAGTTAAATCTCCGCAAAAGTTCGATACTGCTGGCGATCCGCTCGCTGTCCATTTTGGAAAATGCCTCGTCAAAGATGATAAGCCGGACAGTACCGGCCTTCCGGTCCCTGCCTATACGGTACAGTTGGGTAAAGGAGGCAAGCACGGCGATATAAAAGGGGGTTTGGGTTTCACCCCCGGATTTTTTTCCCAGGGTCCTGGACAAACGCTGGGATTCCCCTTCGCTGTTGGTAACTTCAAGGTCGAAGGAGAGGTAGGTTCGGTAATCCGTAAAGGTCTGTACCCGCTTCTCGTAATCATCCCTGCCTTCGGCGCGGTTTCCCCCTTCTTCGGTAATAATCGCAAAAAGCTCCCGTATCTCTTCGTGGTACTTTGCGTTGAACTGCTCCGAAAGCAGGTTGTAGCCGCCCTCAAGCAGCATGGGATCGATTATCATGTCATAGTAGCGTTTGTACTCAGGCTTGGGGATTATTCTGAACCGGTACCGGTCCTCGCCAAAAGAACTGGACGAGAGGGCGGCGTTGAGGTTGTCTATCTGCTGCCTGGCATCGTGGATATTATTCTGGAGGCGGCTTAGAAAATCTTCCCGAAACTGTTCGTAAGCCTTTGACCGGGCGTCTTCTATTTTTGCGCGGTATTCCGGGAGCTTGTTCTCTCCCAGCTCCCGGCGGACCGTTTCCCAGGCATCGTTATTTTCGGTGCCCGTATCATAGCCCATCTTATAACGGTCGTTGTATATCCGCCGGAGTTCCTTAAGCTCGTCCCAGAATCTTTCCTTCCCGTTTTTCGAGCGGCTTAACCCTCTGTGAAACGCCGCTTCCATTCCATCGAGGTCTTCCCTTTCGGTAAATTCTTTCCGATACCGGGGCGCTCCTGAGGCTTCTATCCAATCGGGGGCATACTTTTCCGCAATCCGGTCCTGCACTTCTTTAAGGCCGGCGTTGAGGGCGGGGAGCGTCTCTGTTTCAAGGTGTTTCAACTGGCCCTCCTCATTGCCCCGTTCCCGGTTATAGGTTTCCACATCAATATTCGTCTTTCTAAGCAGGTCTTGCAGCATTTTTATACGCTCCCACAAGGCTTCTATGGCGCTGCGGTCAACGGCTTCCAGGTTCTTTTTCAAGCCGGCTATTTCTTCTTCCAGCCGGGGAATAGGTTCCATGGCCGCCGCTGCCTTTACCAGTCGGGCGGCTTCGCCTTCACCCGGGACGGTAAGGCTTAAGATGGGGGCTGCGGCGATGAGGAGGGTTTTCAAGGCGGTAAGGCTTTCACTCAAGCGTCCTAATTCCTGCCGCACCGCTTCAAGGCGCAGCAATATGGCGCCCTGTCCTATGGCGGGCTTGGCCCAGCGCGCGGGATTCATAGCCCGGGCGGTATAATTATGGTACAACATGCCGTCATCGGTGACGGCGGTTTTGAAATTCCGCAGTTCCCTGACCTTGCCGCACTTCATAACCCGCCCAAGGATATAATCCAAAAAGAGCCGCACCAAGGGAGTCTCTGTGGTGATTTCCTCCGCCAGGCTTCCCGGCTCGGCCTTGGGTGCCAGGGCTTCGATTTTTTCAATATCCACAAGACCGGTTTCGTGGAGATCATTTTTGGCCTTGATCAATTTATTTTTGATCGAATCGTACACATGGAGCGCGGTATCGAAATGTTCAGGGGCAACGATAAGGTAAAACTTCTGGGTGTGGAGATACCCCTCAATGACGTTGCGCCAACGCTTTTTCGGAATCTCCGCCGCCGCCGCGACGATGAACACCTCCCCTTCGCCGCCGGTTTTAAGCCGGATCTGCCCGGCGATTGCCGCCTTGAGGGCGAGGACTTCCCGGGGAAACTGGTACATCCCCTCCCGCAGGGAACGTTCTTCCGTCTCCAGTTCCCGGCGGCGCTGTTCTAATGTGTGCTCCTCTTTCACCAACTCTGCAGCAAGGACGTTTGCATGGATCTTGAGCGCGTCCGCCGCCTGTACCCGGGATTGTACCGCCCCTTCCCCCTCAGCCCCAAGGGCCGCCGGTTCCGAGGGCTTAAACCCATCCAGGAGGGACGCAAACCGGGAGACTTCCTCCCGGAAATTCTGTATCTGGGGCGCCAGGAACTGGTCAAAGACCTCCAGAGGAATCCGGGCGCTTTCTTCGGTGAGATATGCGGCCTTGGTGTTCCATGAAGAAGCCAGCTCGGAAAAACGCCGGGATAGGGTCTCAAACTCCTCCCTTCTGCGCTGAATCTCGGCCTTTTTGCTGCGGATCTGTTCTTCAAGATGTTCGACAATCCGCGCGGTTTCGTTATTCATTAGTTGAACCCGAAGTTCGTCCCGCTCATGCTGCATCTCCTCAAGCCGTTTTCTTGCCTCATCAATGGAGGCGATGAGCTTTGCTATTTTTTCCGCGATCCTTCCCGCTTCGGCTTTGCTTTTTACGATAGCGGCGGTCTTTATATCCTCCTCCGCCTTATCAATCAGATAGGTGTACAGCAGCTCGTTTTTCCGCTGGGCGTCAAAATTTTCGTAGGCCCCGATTATCCTGTCCAACTCCGCAATCCGCGTCCGCAGTATGGCCTCTTCCGCCTCAAGACGGGTATAACTGCGGATGTTCTCCTGGAGGCCGCTGACATCCACCGTCTGGGGCGTATCGCAGACGAATTCGGAGATGAACTTTTGGATATCCACGTTGGGATCAAAGGAAACCGCCCGTTTGAGGAGCTGGTTGAAACGGCGGCCCTGCAATGCGCCGAGCTTGCCGTAGAGGTCCTCCTGAAAACTCATGTTGGTTTCGGTGGTAAGGTAAGCGCCCGGGGCATAATTTTCTCGAATCCAGGAACGCAGGGCCGGGATGTCCAAGGGCCTCCGTCCGGTAAGGGTCGTATCAATAAATTCATGTTCCGGGATACTGCCGTTAAACCGGAAGAACAGCCGGGGATAATCATGCTCGGAATACACATCGAAACAGCACCCCGCGGTAAAGAACGAGTTTTTTTCAGTGTCCAAAAATTCCAGGGCAATATAGCTGGTAAACCTGCCTGAGCGCAGATACTTGAACCCGGAATCCTCGTCGTCCCCCAATTCGCCCAAAAGATAGCCTCTGAGGGTCCGGCTGTTCTTTCCCCCCGCCGCCTTGTTGAAGGAATTCCCCGAAGTATCCGCCAGCAGCGCCAGTTGGAGGGCGTCGATAATGGTGGATTTCCCGGAGGCGTTCTTTCCGGTGAGAAAGTTGATTGTCTCAAATTCAATCACCTCATGAACAAAGTAATGCCAGTGGATGAGGAGCAGCTTTTTTAAGATTTTCATAAAGCATCTCCCCCGGGATCGCCGGACGTTTCGTCCGTCGTGCCGCCCTCCCCGGCCTTCATCTCCTCTATTTCGCGGTAGAGGTTGTTGAGCCCCTGATTGGGAAGTATCGAAAGTATGGACGGGAGAATCAGTATCCGGTTTCCGTCGCCGTCCCAAGGGGAGGTTTCCATCTTTCTTATGATGTTAAAATGCGAAAGGGTACGCTGGGCATCGATCCGTTCCTTCTTGGTGGTTTCTTTTCCGGTCTTTCCCTTTTCCAAAAGCCCGTAGGTACGCATCCTTTCGACCACATCGGTGGTACAGGTAGGGACGGCCTTGTAATTCCCCGCATCTTCCCTTTTTTCTTCGTAAATCAACCGGCACATATAGAGGAAAAGGGTCGTAAACCGGTCCAGACGGAACCGGTTATGATCGTAGCGGCTCGCGAGGGACAGAATGCCGTAGTTGTCGTCCTTCTCAAGCCGCCAGCCGGAAAGTTCAAAATAATCCTTAAAAATATCAAAGAGACGGGATACGGTCTGATAGTCCTTGTTAGGCAGGGTCATCTGCTGGGAAGGCTGATATTCGTAGCGCACCATATAGGTATGGGACAGAAGGTAATTTGCCAGGCGGCGAAAATCTTCTTTCTCGCCGCTGTGGAGCTTTTCGTATTCCTCAAGCATGGTCCGCCGCGCCTTTTCTGCTGAACCGCATTTTTGGAATCACATAACCGTTGACATTTACCCGTTCCCGCCCGGCTTCTACGGTATAATGCATGCCTCGCTCCCGGGAACGGGCAAGGGCCAGAATGAGGAGGATAAAGTCCGTATCGTCATTGATGGGAAGCTGTTCGCTTTCCGCCTCAGGTTTGCCTGAATCAAAGAAAGATTCCACGAACCGGCGAATCCGTTCCAGGGAATACCCATTTTTCATCTGCGCCGTAAGGCTTTCCAAGGCTTCCAGTAAGGGCGGCCCCCCTGGGGTGATTTCAAGGGCTTCCCCGTTTATCCTACGGCTGAGCATATTCTTATGGTAGAAGGAACCGCCGTCTATGAAGTCCTGGCGGTATATCTTGATATGGGCCTGCAATTGCACCTGCAAATGGGATTTTGCCGCTTCCCGCCGGGCTTTATCAGGCTGTGCAACTGCCCCGGCATAGACTTTGAAAATCTCCAGGAGCTTTCCCTTTATGCTCTGGTCCGCAGTCATCATATAGGTCATCTTCTCAATGGAACTCTTGGTATAGGCGCCATGCTTCCGGTCGATTTCGTTGATGATGCTCCCCATAATCGCATAGGTATCCTGCACGTAATCAATGGCGGAAAGGATTTCCCTTTCGGCGTCCTCCTCATATTCGTATTTCCGCACCGTCATGGCCCGTTCCCGCATCCCCGCCAAAAGGGCTTCGTCCTCCCGGATATGCGCAAGCAGGTCCCGGACCGGCGCCATGTACCGGTAAAAGGAGTCCATGGTTTTTATGGGGTGGTAGATACGGTCGGTCATGGGTTTGTACTTCTCAAAATGATTTTCCAGAAGTTCGTTTATGTCGCTCTGCTCCTGAATACGCCGGATATAGGCGCGTATATTGTGGTACAGGCTTTTCAGCTCATACATTAGGGTTTCGGTATTCCGCTTCGCCGCAAGAACCGCCTCGTAAGAGACTCGTGCCTGTTCATAGGCCGCTTGCTTTAGCTGCGCCGCTTGCTTCAGTGCGGAATAGGTGGAAAACACCAGGGAATTGTACTCGTGGATCCCTCCATCCCGCATCTCGTCCAGAAGCTGCATCATCCTGATGGCATAGTCCCGGGGGGTGATGATTTCGATAAACGAGCCGTCCGCATTCTCCCGGTCAACCCATCCGGTCTTCACGATCCTGGCCAGGATAAGCCGGGCCTTGGTATGGGAATTAAGCGCCCCCTCCCCTGCCACGGCGTCGGGTATATCGGGACTCTCGTCCTCTTTTTCAACGATAAAATTCCGGTCTTCGATGAGGGCCGACAGGGAGGAGACATAATCACTCACCGGGATGTTGAGGTTCTGTTTGAAGTAATCCTTCAGCAGCATGAGGGCGTCAAAATAAATTTCCCGGTTTCCTGAGGAGAGAATCGAGAAAAAATTACCGGGAATAAGAGAAAAAATATTCACCCCGCCACCTCTTGAAAAAACGTAACACGATACGGTAAAAAAGTGAAGGGAGCCGGCGCGGTACTGTGGGGGAAGGCGTACGGGAACTCCCGGGATTCCACAGCTCAAGCCCGCAAACTTCGCGGTAACCGGCCCCCTGGAGGGGCTTCTTCCCAATGCGTTTACGTAACAAAGAAGGAGGCCCACAGATTACCCGGATTAACGCGGATTTTTTCTCCTTAATCGGTGAAAAAATCGGTGAAAATCCGGATAAGCAGTGGACTTTTCCACAAAGTAAAGGCATATAGGACTTCCTTTCCTGCCACCGGGGAAACCGGCGGCCGTGGTTGGTTTATGGCCTCTCCTATCCGTTCAGAATCCTTGTATCCCCGATGCGCCGGGTCAGTCCCTGGGCGTCAAGGAAATCGAGCATCGCAAGGCTGTATTTTCTGTTCACCCCGATGGCGTCCCGCAGGGAGGCCACCGTTATATCCCCCTGCATCGAAGAAAGCACCTTAAGGAGTTCCTCCCGGGTCTTGCGGGGAAACAGCAGGCCCCCTTCTAGTACCCTGAGGTCGTCATTTTCCCGTAAAAAGGCAAGCGCCCGCTTCATAGCGGTAGGGGAAGCCTTTAGTTTTTCTTCAAGCTCCGAAAGTTTTATCAGATTGAAGCCGGCATGGGCGCTCTCCTCCTTTATACGATCCGCCAGTTCCATAAGTTTTTTGTCCAAAGACCGGCTGTATCCTGCCATCCGGTAACAGGTTTTTCCTTGCACATCCACAGGGGAAATACTTTGTTTCTCCGCCATGAGGGAGAGGAGTTCGTTGAAGTCCCCCCTTGAAATCTTGTTTGCCCCATGAATAGCGTCCAGGGCCGCGTGCAATTTCTCCGCTTCTATCCCGGCAAGTTCGGGATACTTCCCATGGAAATTCCGGAGAATCCGCAGCGCCCCAAGGTGGACCCGGTCGAAAGCGCCTTTCGAGATGAAATTCCGGGACGGGCCGAATTCCAAAAGCCCGTATTTTTCCAGCCCCGCGGACAGCAGCGCCAGGTGTTCATCGAATGCCTTCTTTTCCATCTGGGACAGCGCCAAGAGGCCGGATACGTTCAGGATGCCTTTGTCCCGGACTATTGCCGCAAGCAGCGAAACCGGCCCGAAGTCCCCGGACAGTTCTTCAGTTATTTTGGCCCTGGCTTCCCGTTCGGCTCTGCCTTTCACCGGTTCGGCGTTGGGCAGCATAATGCGTCCCCCCCCTATCGTTACGAGGGGGCTGTAGAAGCGGATCACAAATCGTTGTCCCGCCGTAACGGTTATTCTGGATTCGGTCAAAAGCTGGGCCGGACCGCCGCTTCCCGGCAGGATGGCGGATTTTTTCTTGTCCCGTTCCATGCGGAGCAGGGAAACTCTGGCGATAAGGTCCGCGGTCCCCGCATGAAGCCGCACCCTTTGCCAGTGACTTACGCCCTTTGGCGCGGAGGGCAGGACATCAAGCCACACATTCATGCAATCGGTGGCGATAAAAGCCCGCTTCGTGCAGACCGTATCCCCCCGCTCCAGTTGGTCCTGGGAAACGGCGGAGAGGTTGACGGCCACTCTTTGCCCCGCCGGGACCGTATTGACGGCGGCTCCGTGGGTCTGGAGGGAACGGACCTTTCCCACCAGGCCTGAAGGCATAATAGCCACTTCCTCGCCCACAGAAATGCTCCCCTGATAGGAGGTTCCGGTTACCACCGTGCCGAACCCCTTTTGACCGAAGACCCGGTCAATGGGGAGGAAGAACGCACCGAAACCTTTTCTTGGCGGTATGGTATCAAGGAGCTTCTCTATTGCTTCCAGTATGCACGGGACCCCTTCTCCTGTTACTGATGAAACGGGAATGATCGGCGTACCCTCAAGGCAGGTCCCCTGGGTTACTTCCACCGCTTCCGCGATGGCGAGTTCAAGGGTTTCATCGTCAACCAAATCTTTCTTGGTCAGCGCCACCAGGCCGGACTTGACTCCCAAAATATGAAGGATATCCAGGTGCTCCCGCGTCTGGGGCATGACCCCTTCGCTTGCTGCGATTACCAGCATGGCCGCGTCCATACCGGCTGCGCCGGCGGCCATCTGCCGTATAAAGCGCTCGTGTCCGGGGACATCAATGATGCTCACCGTCTTGCCGTTGGCCAAGGTCAATGGGGCAAAGCCGAGTTCGATGGTTATACCCCGGCGCTTTTCTTCTTCAAGGCGATCGCAGTCCACTCCGGTTATGGCGCGTACCAGGGCTGTTTTGCCGTGGTCGATATGCCCGGCGGTCCCCAGTATAAAGGGATACTCCATTATTTTCCCCTCCTTGCCGGCACCCGCCGGCGGGTTTAAAGCCCGGTGTTCTGGGCGAAAAAGGCGGCGGCTAAGGACAGCGTCTTTACCGTTTTGTCAATGCCTGCGCTGCCTCGGCGAAAGAAGCCGCGATTAAGCGCTCATCGCCGGACAAAAGCGCGCGGACATGCAGGATGACGCAGTCGTCGCGGATCCCCGGAATCACCGGAACACGGGCGGTCCTCAGCCCCAGGGCCAGCTTTTCGGCGCTGCCGGAAGGGGCCCGTATCGCCACGCCGTAACCGGGAAGCAGGTCGGTGGGATACGCGCCGCCCCCTACCGCGTCCGCGGTTTCCACAACCGAAACGGCGAAATCACCTGTCTCCAGAGATGCCGTATCCTGCAACATACGGCACAAGACCCGGGCTTTTTTAAGAAGAGAAGGCTTGTCAAGTTCGATCATCCTGATTACCGGAATCTCCCCCTGCCTGCCGGAGAGGTACATCCTGAGCGTCGCTTCAAACGCCGCAAGGGTCATTTTATCCACCCGCAAAGCCCGCAGCAGCTGGTGGCGCTTCATCCTGTCCAGCAAATCCTTTGAACCGGCGATTACGCCAATCTGCGGCCCGCCAAGTAATTTGTCCCCCGAAAAGGTTACGATGCCGGAACCGGCTTTAAGACAATCCCGGACCGGCTGTTCCCGGTTTGCGAAGGCCGCGTCAAACCGGCAGAGGAGGCCGCTGCCCAGGTCCTCCATGAATACAAGATTGCGGGAAGCCGCCAGTTCCGCCAGTTCTTCCCGGGAAGCTGATTTTACAAAACCCGCTATCCGGTAGTTTGACGGGTGAACCTTGAGCAGAAGCGCGGTGTTTTCCGTGATTGCGTTACGATAGTCGCTTATACGGGTTACGTTTGTACAGCCCACGGCGATCATTTTCGCGCCGGAAAAGGAAAGTATTTCAGGAATTCTGAAGGAATCGCCTATCTCGACAAGTTCGCCGCAGGATACAATCACCTCCCGGCCCGCGGCCAGCGCCGACAGCGCAAGAAGTACCGCCGCGGCGTTGTTGTTGACGGCCAGCGCCGCTTCAGCGCCGGTTATCTGGCAGAGGCTCCATTCAACATGCGCGTTGCGTCCCTCCCGTCCGCCTTTTTCCGGCGAATATTCCAGGGTGTTGTACGCGCCCGCGATCTCATGGACCGCGCGAATCGCTTCGTCCGCAAGGGGAGCGCGTCCGAGGTTGGTGTGAACCACAACCCCCGTCGCATTAATTACCGGTTTAAGCGTCCGCGCCGCCCGCGCCCGAAGCAGATTTTCCGCTCTAAGCGGGGCAAGCTCGTCCACCGGCAGATCGAATTGCGCCCCCCTGCGTATATCCCGCTTCAAGCCGTCCAGCGCCTCGGCGATAATTTTTTTCACCGCCTTTCTCCCCAGGCAGCCGGAAAATTCCCGCGCCCAAGCCGCGTTAAGCAGCCCGTCCATGGACGGAATAGAACGCAGCGCATTGTTTGTATCCGAATCGGTCATATTGTAGTATCCAGTTGCCATGGAGGTTTTCCCAAAACCCGGTTAGTTTTGGGAAAACCTCCATTGAAACGGCGTCTCTTCTTTCAAAATTTGAGCGCATCCGCCCCTTAAGGACAGCCGGGCTTTCCGAGGCTCCGCACCACTTCAATCCCTTGCGCGGGCTGGAACCCGCCGCAACGCGACATACAAGTCCAGACAATTATTATACGAGACTAAGCCTCTTGTCAAGTTAAATAAAGAATCCCCGCCATGAATGCGGGGTATTAAACCCACGGTAAGGGCGCCGTCGCGTTTCATGTGAGCGCGTGGATTGAAACAATCAAAGATACGGCAATTTTTCATAGAGCAAAGGTTTTTCCAGTGATTTGGCCGTATCGCCCTTGCGGACTGTTTCCTCTCAGGGTGTGTGCCGGTGAAAGGCGGACGGACATAAAAGGAGTATAAGGAACAGTTCAACAATAACATGAACAAATCATTGAGGTAAGATACGGTAGTTCCATGATTCAAACGGGGCGATTTTCACCAGGTTAATCGTTGCGAAATCTTCATCTGATACTT
>JAIRNP010000090.1 GCA_031258005.1 Treponema sp. | reverse complement strand
AAAGGTATCATTCGTAGAATTCGTTTCTCCATAAATGTTTTCACTCCTCCCCTATTTGATGAAAACATTGTAACATAGATAAATATATTGTTCAAGTTATTATTGAACTAATCCTTACCGACGGGGCTTTCCAGCCTGCGGCACGCGGAAACGCCGCCGTCCGGTTGAATGGTTATATGCGATATTCCGCAGTTACAGCCGTCATAGATAATGCCTTCCCGTAATTCCGACGGTATGGTGAATAAGCCCTTTTCATACAGAAAGAGCGTCCATAGGTGGTCTTTCAAACTAAATACGGTTTCGCCGTACTTGTAGGTTTCAAACTTTTTCCAGCAGGTCTCAAGCAATGTTCTATATTCTTCCGGCGATATGCGAATGTTTTTTTCCAAACTAGTGGGACAATACCGGGCAAAGGCAAAAACGTCAACCTTGTATTTTACCGCAAGATCGATGATCCCGGGCACTTCGTGAATGTTCGTACCGGATACGGTAGTCATAATAACGCTGGTCATTCCCGCTTCATTGATAAGCGGTATTTTTTCCAGCGTGGCATCAAAGGATCCTGGTTTGCGGATGCGGTCATGGGTTGTTTTAAGCCCGTCCAATGAGAGCTGGTATTTTTTACAGCCGTAACGGTTTAGTTTTTCGCATACGTCTCTGGTAAGATGAAAAGGGTTTCCCAAAATACTGAAATCTATTTCCTTTGTTTGCAAAAGTTCCAGCACCTTCCAAAAATCCTTATGCAGTATAGGGTCGCCGCCTGTAAGGTAAAAATACGGAATACGGTCAAATTTTCCGCAAAAGTCAAGACAATTATTAAGGATTGTCCGTATATCCTTAAAAGGCATTTCCGTTATGACGCTTCCGCTCCTCCCGGAAAAAATATAGCAATGCTCACAACGTTGGTCGCACTGTTCCGTGATATGCCATTGAAATGGAAAGTATTGTTCCATTGCGTTGTATTCCTTATGGAGAAAAGATTCCATGCCGCACCCCAAAGGCGGAATAACGGCATGGAAAGGAAACGCCAGCTATTAGTATCCTATAGTTTGAGCTATCACAAACTTATGCTGGTCGTCCAGTTGTAACAATTCTCTCATCTTCGCCTCGTCAATGGTCCCATGCGCCACCGTTTTCAAGCCTTCCGACGCGCAGTAAAGATACACGTCCTGGATACAAGTTCCGGTGTTTACTGCCACAAAGCGGTCTCCGGCGCCCGCGAGAAACGTGTCAAGACCCGCATTTCCGGTTTTGTATTTACTGTAATCGGCATAAAAGAGGAGATTGAGCGGGGCGGTTGCCGCATACGGCGACATATCATCCCCCGTATATTGCCGATAATCGCCCTGGGCGATAGGTGTCAATTCGTTTTTCTCCGGCTGGTATTCATAGATACCGTTTACCATGACCACATAAATCTTCAGCGGATATATTCCAAACGCTGAAGGTACGGTGCGCCCGCCCACCTCACGGTTTATGCCGTAAGCCGACCACAGAATACCTGACAAGTCTTCAAGCGTAATGTTCTCGCTTGCAAATTGCCGTGTTGATATGCGATCTTGCATTGCCTGCATGAGCGGGACTCCGCCGTTGGTGTTTGGCTGTTTTAAGGCGATTGTCCCAAACCGCGTCAAGTCTATCGGGGTCTTCTGCTCCCAGACAGCGCCAGCGGTATTCTGTTGCGTAGTAGAACAACCAGATACAAGGAGCGCGATAACCGCGATTAGAGGAACCGCGATAACCAATTTTTTCATTGGCGATTTCATCTTTTGCCTCCCTTCTTTTCGTCATCTCCTGCGCCGCAGGAAGAACCGCAAGCAGAGGGTTTAGGCTTCGGTTTGTCATCACCCGCTCCGCAGGCGGACGGTTTGGGTTTTGGCTTCTCATCCCCTGCCCCGCAGGACGACCCGCAAGCGCCGGGTTTCGGCTTGGGTTTATCCCCTTCCGCTCCGCAGGCTGACCCGCCGTTTCCGGCGGCGGCTCTTATCAGCCCGGTCTGACCTAAATAGCCCTGTACGCTTGTCCTTGCGGAATAATCCCCGCCTCCCGCCCACGCATTGAGGCGTTCAAGTTGGTTAGTCATTGTATGACCTCCTGTAAATTTTTTTGCAAGCATATATACTTCTTGGCTTGCAAAATAAGTATCGGATGCAATATACTGGTTGTAAAGCAGGCACTTTTTTATTATATAGGCATAAATTTGTAACTATTGGAGGAACGGTTATGTTGACAAAGGATGAATTGCCGGTTTGCCCGGTGGCAACCACCGTTAGCTTAATAGGGAACAAGTGGAAACTCTTGATTTTAAGAAATTTGCTTGCCGGAACCTGCCGCTTTGGTGAATTACGGAAAGGAATACCGGGCATTAGCCAGAAAGTCTTAACCGATAATTTGCGGGAAATGGAAAGTGACGGTTTGCTTAATCGTACCGTTTTTGCGGAAGTTCCCCCTCGTGTGGAATATTCGTTGAGCGATTTAGGTAATTCTATGCGTCCAATCATTAAGGATATGGAAGCATGGGGTAAAAAATACCGTGAAATGGTTTTGAACGATCAAACACAATGACGGCGGCTGGTGGGTGTGCGCAGCGCTACCGCCAGCCGTTTTAGGGGATTGCGCCTTTTGTGTATATTTATAGACAACTGCCTTCTTTCTCTTTTTTTCTTTTTGGGATACTGTTCAGGCGGCATGGACGCCGCTGCAAGGAGATGCCGGACCTTTTTGTTCTGGACGGGAGCCGGGCCCCCTTTGGCATGAGTCGAAGGGAACGCCAGCAGGTCGCTTAGGAACTGTACAAGAATAAAATGCAGGGCATTTTATTCTACTTGCTTACGCAATAAGGAAATAACATGACCGAATGGTCATGTTATTTCTGTACAGTTCCTTAGTTCATTCGTTGCTTTCATAACTTGAGTATCACTTCAGAAGAAATTACTCGTAAACGTTATTTGCTAACAATTTCTTAGGAGAACCCCTGGGCTGTTCCATCAATGAACTGCCCCTAGCCCGTAGAACTTCGGGTTTCGGGATCTATCGGCACTTAAGCAGTTCCCAGAGATCTGCACCGGTACTCCGGTCCGCTTTATCCCGGATATCCACCGGTAATTTTACCCGCTCATTCCCCTGGAAATCGCAGCGGCCCGGACTCATCCGCAGGCCCCCCAGGGTATGTTCACGGATAGCAGCTACATAGTCCCCAAGGGTATGCATCTTCTTATCCAGATACACCCCGAAAGCCATACCAGGATGGCTGAGGTCCTGTACATCGTGTATATCCGTACCTGCCGTTACCGGCAGGCCCAGGGTTTGAGCGTACTTCATGGCCAAGGCATCGTAGGATTGTTCCTCATTACTCGCATTGGCGGCTTCCACCGCATCTACACAGGCAGTAGATAAATGAATGGTATCAATATAATAATGCTGTCTGAATGGATGGGCCTGCACCACACAACCGCCGTAGAATCTCACGGTCTCGTACTGCTCCCGGCGGGTCCAATGGGCAGCTTCAGGGTGCTGCAAAAGCCACTCCTTATCCAGTCCATAGACAAGGTAATCATCTCCGTCAAAGGTTTCTTCCCAGCCGAAAAAGACATCAAGACCCTGCTGCTCCCCTGCTTCTCGGGCTTCCTCATAGCCCCGGCAAAACCGGTCAACCCAGTCTTTCCAGGACAGGTTCCGGCTTAAACAGGAATTACCGTTAAAGAAGTGATCCGTAACGATGATGCCGGTATAGCCGAAGGCCTTATACGCGGGGATATAATCCCGTCCCCGGGATAGGGCACAGGCGCTTGCCTGACAGGTATGCAGATGAGTTTCATATAAATAGCTCATGGTACTATGTAATTCTCGTTTATTTCCCTGATACGATATGCCAGAGTTTTTTCATTACGCCGATTTTCCCAAAGAGCAGCCAATAAAACAACAGGAGGACCAGGGTACCGGGTATGCCGTACATAATTATCCCTAGGAGTGCCACCACCGCGATAGATAGGTAATCCCCAAAGGAACCCCATAAATCACCTATCCGTTCCTGCAGGCCGGAACCGGAAGGTAAGGCCCTGCCCAACAGGGTGAGTTCAATCGTGGCATACTGGACCTGATCCGAAAGCGCGCGGAACTCGGTTCCGGTCCGGTCGATTTCATACTGGAGTTCGGCAATCCGCTGTTCCACGGTCATGATTTCCTCAATGGTCTTTGCCTTTCCCAGGTAGCTTTGAAAGGTTTTGAGCAGTTCCTGTTTGGTAGCAAGCCGCCCTTCCAGGTCATAGTAGGTAAGGCTTACATCTTCGGCACTTTCAAATCCCTTGAGCACCTTCCCCATACGGTGAAGTTCCGCTACTAGAGGTTCATAAGAAGCTGTTGGTACCCGGATGGTATAATTCCTTCTATTCTCGTACCTCCTGATGGAAGCAGTATAGGCGCCGTAGTGGTCCAGGGCCGTGGTAAGGGCTTGTTCCGATGCTTCTGGATCCTCAACGCGGATCTGCAGTTCTGCACGCAGGGCCAGCTTCTGGATCCGCCCGGGAAACGACACTAGAGCAGGAACAGCGCCGCCAGATGTCTCGTCTGTAAGCGCCATAGCTTGGAAGCTGGGGGCTCCATAATCAGCCATGGGCTTTTCTAAAAGGCCCTTGGAACAGGCACTCATCAGCAACAGGGTAAGGAACAGGCCCTGGCTGAAGCCTATACCGCGCTTCACTGGAAGGACCCGTCCCCCAGGATCCTGACATGGATCGTCCGGGTTCGAGGGCCGTCGTACTCATTAAACCAAATTCCCTGCCATGTGCCCAGGAGCAGGGCTCCTTGGGTAAGGATGAGGGTAAGGGAAGATCCTACGAGACTCGTCTTGGTGTGGGCTGCCGAATTTCCTTCGATGTGGCGGAATTCTTTGCGATCCGGAGCAATCGCATCCAGGGCTAACTGCACATCCTGGGGCACATGCGGATCCGCATTTTCGTTAATCGTCAGCGCTGCAGTGGTATGGGGGACAAAGACCACGCAGATTCCTTCGGTAAGTCCTGAAGCAGCCACGAGGTTCTGAACCTGAGGGGTGATCAGGATCCATTCGTGCTTCCTGGTACTTCTGAGGGTAAAGCTTGCTAAGGAAGTCATACCTTATGACAACTCAGGGGCTTAAAAATGTCAAGCCATACTGGGGCTTAAGTCAGGATGCTGTCTCGCTAAAAATGCCTGCATCACCCGGCGGGTGGAATCAAAGGCCAAATCTTCCATAAGCATCTGGGCAGGTTTAATAAAACGGATTCCCCCTATTTCTTGTGGATCCCGATGGAGATCCTCCTCCCGTAAACCGGGGGCTGAAAGGGTAAAAAACAGATCGCAGGTGTTGTAGAGGATTCCCTGATAAGGATAGGTATTGGGGAAAGAGGTGAAAAAGGAAAAATGAGGCCCTGGATCCCAGCCGATTTCTTCCCGGCACTCTCGACGAAGCCCCTCAACCGCTCCTTCTCCCGGGCCGACAAAACCCCCAGGAAGATCCAGTTTGCCTTGGGCAGGTTCTTTTGCCCTAACCAAGAGGAGGACCCCTTCATCGGTATCAATGATACACCCGGTTGCAGCGGCTATATTATGGTAATACACAAAACCACAGTCCGGGCATCGGAACAGGGTATGCGCTTCAAACCGGATTTTAGGGGAAGCGCAGGACGGACAAAAATGAAACATGATGGAACTCCAAAATACCCATGGTTTACATAACCTTTGAAGCGGTTTCATCGGAAAGGAAGTTTCCCTGCGAAACGAGTTTTGAAACCGCCTCGTTTATGCTTTGTTAAAGTAAGAAATTGTCAAATACCTACCCGTATAGTATAGTAAATACCATGGTTTGTGAATGTACGCTGGTGGTTCGCACCTATGAATGTGACCATTATGGCCATGTAAATAACGCCCATTATCTCCATTATCTGGAGTACGGCCGGTACGAATTCCTTAAAACGATTGGTTTTGATTATCCTGGGGCGATCAAGGCTGGGTACGGGGTGTATGTGGCCCGGATTGAGATTGATTACAAGAAATCTGCGGTAACGGACGATGTACTGCGGATTCGTTCCTGGCCGGCGAAGAAAGGGGTGGTTAGCGGTATCATTGCCCAAGAAATAAAACGGGGGGATGAGGTAATTGTGGAGGCCTTGGTCACCTGGGCCTTTGTGGATACTGCTGGAGTGCCCACCCGGATTCCTAAACAATGGGACATGCCGGGGCTTAGACCAGAGCCCTCACCGGGGCAGAAAGAGGAGCACAAGTCCTGAGGCGGGTGGGCCTGACACCAAGTATGAACAGGCCCTAGACACTGTTAGCCAAGGGCAGGACGGCAATCAACGGGGCGGTGAGATTGCGGGCAAGGCGGTGTGTTCCGATTCGGTGAACCGGAAGGTCTGGGCAAGGGCAGTACAGAGCATCCTTCAGGGGAGACGCTCCTGGACATGCCTGCAATCAAGTGCTGTGCCGGTAATTCTCATAGAAGCGGCGCCGTTATAAAACCGCAACGGTTCGATAGGTTCGTCCTGACATATCCGCCGGCGTATGTGGGCTCCTACTATATTCATGTATCCGGCAAATAGTTTATTCCCCTGGGAATCCGTGAGGAAGGGATCGAAATAAAAATGAGATAAACAGCGAAGCGATTATGGCCGCCGCAATACGATAGACGCATCCCGCTTGCTCCCTGTTTCTGCGGCGCGTGACGGATTTCGGGAGGATCGGGAATGAGTTTTCGGACAGCCCCGGTATGTCCTTCCCGGCGGCTTAAAGCGTAAAACCGTCCACGATACCGGTTATCCCCTGGATGGTCGACTGGGTGCTTTCCGCCAGGGTGGAAAGCCGTCCGGCCCCGTCGTTTATCTGGGCGATGCTCCTGCCCATTTCCTCCAGATTGCCTGAAATCTCCTGGGAATCCCTTTGCAGCTTATGCATCTCTCTGAGCATGGTATCGCTTCCCGCTCTCATTGATTCGGACCCGGTCTTGACCTTGCCGGTAATATCCTTCATCACCCTGAGGGCCTCTAAAACCTGGCCGGCCCCGGCCTGCTGTTCCCTGATGGCATTATCCACTTCACAGACCAGCGTGCCCGTTTCACCGAGCCGGGCGGATACATGGCCGAAGACCTCTTCCGATGAACTGGAACTCGTCACGATACGGTCGATGGTCCCCGTAATCTGCTTTAACTCCGCGCTGATCTTCTGGGATTCCCGGGAAGAATTCTCCGCCAGCTTCCGGATCTCATCGGCCACGACAGAAAAGCCCCTGCCCGCCTCCCCGGCGTGGGCCGCCTCAATGGCCGCGTTCATAGCCAGGAGGTTCGTCTGGGCGGCGATAGTGGCGATAATCTTGTTGGCTTCCTGGAGGGCCTTGGATTCTTCCACGATTTCATGGACCTTTTCTTTGCTCTCCCGTTGAATGACCTCTCCCTCGGAGGCGGCCGCTTGAACGGTTTGGAACTGGGTGGTGATCTACAAAGTATGCTGACGGATCATACATACCCATAATTGATATAAAAAAAGGCCATATTAAAGGCTTTCCAGTGATTACGGAGTTTCTTGGAGAAACAACAGGTTCTGCG
>JAIRNP010000083.1 GCA_031258005.1 Treponema sp. | reverse complement strand
CGCAGAACCTGTTGTTTCTCCAAGAAACTCCGTAATCACTGGAAAGCCTTTAATATGGCCTTTTTTTATATCAATTATGGGTATGTATGATCCGTCAGCATACTTTGTAGATCACCACCGATAATACTATCGGAAGTTTTAAACAACGGGCAAGTTATCAGGGGAGTAGAAATAAAGAATCCGTTTATATAAGCGAGGCTGTTCCAAAATTTCAGTTTTTGGAACAGCCTCCTTAGATTTAACGGAAAAATTGGGCCTGGAGATGGTTTTTCCAAAACCAATTTTAAAAACAACCGGGTTTCGGCGGGGTTCTGGCCTTCGGTCTGGATGCGGACCACGATACGCATAACCGCTTTGTCGGCGGCCTTAAACTTATTACTTCCGCGGTTTCACTGGGACACGATGAGAGCTTCATCGTATTTTTACGGGGTTAGCGTTTTACCGGCCGCAGGACACCCTTTATGGTCAGGATGGAATCCTCCAATTGTACTTCCAGGGTTCCGTCCCAGTTGAACATGGCCATCATGTCGCCGTAGTCGTTCTGAATGGGGCCGGTCCTGGCATTGCTGTCCTGGCCAACAAGCTGCCCGGAAGGAACGCCGGGATCCCACACCTTCTTCCAGTCTATGGAGGCGGCGGTCATATCCCGGGAAAAGTCCCGGGATATGACCTGAGGCTCCCTGCCCCGGATATAACCGACGGAACGCATCACGTAGTTTCCCCGGGGAAAGCCGATGTTGCCGTTCCTGTCGGTTTGAATACGGTAGGCCACGCCATAGTGGACATATTCCATGGTGATGACGGAGCCTTCTTTGTATACGTGAAGGCTGTCATCGGTGCGCATCGCGTCCGGCGCCAGGGGGAAAAGCAGCAGACCCCGAAAGCCCGAAGAGATGGTCGCCCGCCCCATGATGTCCGTCTGAATCGGAGCGAAAAGGGAGGTGGACTTCTGTTTGGACGCCCCCGATACCGCGTCAAAGGCATCTTTATCCGCCGCTATATACCGTATGGCCGAAGTGTAGGACAAATAGTTCCCCTGCGCCCTGCCGGAAGTATCGTACCGGTAGTCAATAGCAAGATCCTGGGCGAAGAGAATCCCGCCGCAGACCGCCGTCAAAAGTGTAAGCAAAACCAATTTACGCATAATCAACCCCACTTATACCTTAAAAGAACCGATGGTCCTTTCCATAATTTGAATGTTCCTGTGCGTGTCCCTGGCAAGATCCAGCACCGTTTCGGCAGCCTTGTTTACCTCCCGGGCGCTGTCCCCCATACCGATGATCCCCTGCTGAATGGCCTGGACAATGCCGGTGAGTTCATCCATCTCTTTTTTAACATCCTCCATGTGGCCGGTCATATCCGTCGAAGTGGCCTCCACTCGGGAAGAGGCGGCGTTGATCAGTTCCAGAGCTTTCTGTATGTCCCCCGAAGCGCCAAGTTGGGCTTCCATGGCCGTATCAATACGCCGGATAAAGGAATCGGTAGCGCTGATCTGTTCCGACACCAGGCGGAAGGCCTCCTGGGAAGCGGCGGAGATGTGTACCGTATCCTCAACTGATTTTGCGATACCGGTAAGTTCCTGCTTTATGCCCTGGGACTGGGTCCGGGCGTTTTCGGCCAAACCCCGGATCTCCTCGGCCACCACCGCAAAGCCCAGCCCTGCGGCGCCCGCGTGGGCGGCCTCAATCGAGGCGTTCATGGCAAGCAGGTTGGTTCTGCTGGCTATCTGGGCGATAACCCGGTTTGCCCCGACCAGGGATTCCGACTGGGAGCGGATAGTCCGAATCTGCTTGTCCACCGCCTCCATCCGTTCCCTCCCCGAATCGGCTACCGTAACCAGGGAATTGAACTGGTTCTTCATCTCCTGTACCGCAGTCTGTACCGCGTTGATGGTCTTCGCCATTTCTTCCACCGACATAGAAGACGCGGCCACAGCCTGGTTCTGCTCCGCTATCAGGGTATTGAGCCCTTCAAGGGCTCCGGCAGCGTTTCGCAGAACCTCGTTGGTCCGTTCCAGGGAACGGGTCTGCCCTTCGGTCTGTCCCTTGATAGCCACGGCGGCATCCATGATCCGGGTATTCGCCTTGACCGATTCCTCGGCCTGGTTCCCCAGGTCTTCCCCGATTTTCTGCAGGGAATTCTGGGCGTCCTTGAGCTGGCTCATAAGGCCCCCCAGGGACGTGATAAACCCGTTGATGCTTCGGGTAATGATGCCGATCTCATCCCGCTGTTTCACCGGTATCTGATAGGTAAAATCCGCCTCTTTGGAGCTTAAATTTTCGGACACCGACGCGGTAACGGAAGCGGTGGATTTGAGGGGAGCAATGACGATAAAACGGAGCAGCAGGAAAAAAACAACCAACAGCATCGCGATGCCCCCAACCATGAGGGGAACCACCACCCGGTTGATAAGGGCTACCGTCTCCGCTACTTCGGTCATGGGAAGGCTCATGGAGACGATCCCCACTCGGGAATCGGAAAAATCTTTCAGGGGGAAGTGAATCCCATAGTATTCGATCCCCCCGGCAGTATAATTTCCCCGGTATGTTTCTCCCAGGCCCAGGACCGTATCGATCATCATGTCGTGATCCGATGAGAGGCTGCCGGTAAAGACGGTGATCCAGTCCTTTCTGCGGGCCGAAAGGGAGGACATCCCCGCAGAGCTGCTTCTGTGCAGGGGCCCCTGGTAGATGTCTATTTCGCACTGGGTCAGTTTTTGAAGTTCGTCCGCAAATTCCCGGGACTGAATGCTGTATTCTATGAACCCGTAGCCTTCAAGGGTTCCGTTTTCAACAACCGGGACCGCGGAGATAAGCTCCAGGGTGTTGTCGAGGGAATACATTCGGGTAATGCAGTCCCTGTCATCGGTATAGGAAACAATAGTCCTGACATAACGGGCCCCTTCGGAACCTCCGCTGTTGATGAGGAGATACCCGTCCCGGTCCGCCAGGACAATACCGTTAACATCAAGGGCGCCCGCCAGGGCGTCAAGCCGGGCCTGAAACGGCGAGGGGTCCGCGCCTCCGTCAAGCTCCGTGATGATCCCTTCGTCCCCGGCAAAGGCGGCAAACCATCGGGCTTTCTTTTCCAGCAGTTCCGTTTGTTCTTCGATAAGGCGGTACACGAGATTGTCCTTGCGGTTAATGCCGTCCTTGAAGGAATCGGCAGACGTAGAAGACGTGAGAAGATTAATTGTAAACATCAAAACAATTCCAAAAAGAACAAAACAGATAAAAATTGGCGCCAGCAACTTGATGCCGATGGAAAACATCCTCACGTTCATCCTGCCCTTCGCGGCTTTTCCAAAACTTGAGAAAGTTTTGGAAAAGCCTCTTTCATGTGATAATTTACCATAAAAGTACACAATGTCAAGACATTACACATGGCTCCGGCATTTAAAAATGTAATTCCTTATTATAGAAAAGAATTACGTTCCGATGGGGTGCTTGTCCAATAATATCTAATTCCTTATCCCATAATGAATTAAAAAAGTAAATGCCGTCGCCCTGGGCTTCCCCGGGGGAATCAAGACTAACAAGCTCCATTTCAGTACAATGGGCCCATGATGATTGATTTCAACCGGCCCCATTTGGCCATTTTCGCATCCTATTACCGGCCCCATCTGCTGCTCTTTACCGCGGATATGCTCTGTGCTTTACTTACGGCCACTGTGGATTTAGCCTTTCCCATGATGACTAAATACACTATAGATCGCCTGCTTCCCCATGGGCTGTACCGTTTTTTTTTCGTCATGATCGGCCTCATGCTGCTGCTCTATGTACTGCGGACGGCTTTTTCCTATTTTGTTACCTACTGGGGCCATACCCTGGGAGCCTTTATCGAGACGGATATGCGGCAGGACCTGTTTAATCACCTCCAGCGGCTTTCCTTCTCGTTTTATGACAACCACCGGACCGGACAAATCATGTCCCGGGTTACCAACGATCTCTGGGAAGTAACCGAGCTTGCCCATCATGGCCCGGAAGACCTGTTTATTTCCCTAGTTACCCTCTTGGGCGCTTTTGTGCTTATCCTCTTCATCCGCTGGGAAATAGCCCTGGCCCTGCTCATCCTGGTTCCCCTGCTGCTCCTGCATACCCTGCGCTCCCGGGCGAGGATGATGCAGGTCTCCAAACAGGTAAAAGAACGGACCGCGGAAATCAACGCCTCCCTGGAATCGAGTATATCCGGGGCACGGGTTGCCAAGGCCTTTACCAACGAATCCTACGAGACCCGTAAATTCCAGATCGGCAACCAAGGCTTCAAAGCCGCGAAAAAAAGGTACTACCGATCCATGGCCAACTTCCATTGCCGGCTGGAATTCATCATGCACATCCTCAACGTGGCGGTTATCGGCCTAGGCGGCTTCCTCATCATGGACCATAGGATGAACCTATCGGAACTCATCACCTGCAACCTCTTCGTCAATGCCTTCCTCCAGCCCATACGGCGGCTGGCCAACTTTGTGGAACAGTACACCACCGGCATGGCAGGGTTTGGCCGGTTTGTGGAGCTGATGCGGGTACAACAGGATAGTACGGACAAGCCCGGGGCCCGGGAACTCGCCCAGATGCGGGGGGATATCCGGTATGAGGATGTGAGTTTTTCCTATAACCAGGATGTCCGGGTCTTGGAACATATTAACCTGCGGATTCCTTCAGGGACGACCCTGGCCCTGGTAGGCCCTTCGGGGGGCGGGAAAACCACCATCTGCCATCTCTTACCCCGGTTCTATGAAATCCGGGAGGGGCGCATCACCATTGACGGCTGGGATATTCGGGATATCCGCCTCAAGTCCCTGCGGAGCCACATCGGTATCGTGCAGCAGGAGGTGTTTCTCTTTGCGGGAAGCATCAAGGAAAACATCGGCTACGGACGGATCGGCGCTACCGAGGAGGAGATCATCCAGGCAGCGCAGCAGGCGGAGATCCACGAGGATATTATGAAGATGCCTCACGGGTATGAAACCATCGTGGGGGAACGGGGGATTAAACTTTCCGGGGGACAGAAGCAGCGGGTCAGCATTGCCCGGGTGTTTCTCAAAAACCCGCCCCTGCTCATCCTAGACGAGGCCACTTCTGCGCTGGACTCAGCTACGGAACTCAAGATTCAGCGGGCCCTGGAAACCCTTTCAAAGGGACGTACCACCTTGATCATCGCCCACCGGCTTTCTACTATCCGTAAAGCCGACTCCATCGTGGTGATAGATGATGACGGTATTAGGCAGCAGGGCAGCCATGAGGAGCTCTTGGCCCAGGAGGGATTGTACGCAACCCTCTATGCCGCGCAATTTTCCCCTAAAGCCCGGTGATCCCTATACTCCGAAGCATAAGCTCTAAACTTGACCCACAAAGATTTTGTGGTGTCAGACACTTTTTGAGGGGAAGCGTCTGTATCAACGGGTGTCTGGCACCAAATCTCCACGGCCAGCGTGGAAGTTTTGGTGCCAGACACCCGCGGAGTAAAGACAATATGGATCAGGTTAATCCCTAACTCCGCACGAATTTACCCTGTCTAATCTGGAAAAACGGCCTAATTCCCATAAAATGTATCACGGGTATCTACTACCAATATGCGGTGAGCCACCACTATGACCCCACCCGGAAACGTACCCTACCGAAGTCCGGTACGGTATTGGGAACAATCACCGAACAGGACGGGTTCGTCCCTGCACCAAAAAATACCCTCAGACAAACATCGCATACCCTTCCCGCCGTCGATATCAAAACCTTCGGCCTGTATGCCCTCTTTGAAAACCTGCTCAGCGATGAAATCCCCCACGCGTGAAGCAGTATTCGGACAAGAACAGGCGCACGCCGTGCTCACCTTTGCCATGATGAGGCGGGCATACCGGTCCCCCCTAAAACGGGTGTTGGCTTACCCGATACACGACTACCGTTGTGAGTGCTGGAGTCAGGACATCCGGCTTTCGGATACCTATCTTACGTCCCTCTTGCGGGTCATAGGGGAGAACCGGGAATGGGTGCTTTCCTGTATGCGGGCTCTGGTACCGCAGGGGAATGAGAATTGCGTATTGATGGATTCGACGCATGTCATGAGCGCCTCGGACCATCGGGGGATTAATGCGAAGGGGTATAACGGGACGGGGGATTGTGGGAAGCAGATCAGGCTCATGTACCTGTTCCAGGCGAAACTGTCCCGTCCGGTCTATTACCGGCTGGTGAACGGGAATATGACCGACATATCCTTAATGTCCGTATGTATCAAGGAGTTAGGCATCAGGCATGTGGTATGTATCGCCGACAAAGGCTTTTACCGTGAAAAAAACAGCAAAGCGCTTACGGAACAAAATCGGTACTACCTGATACCCCTGCGCCGGAATAACCCGCTTATTGATTACCGCCGGGTATCCCGGCAAGATTTCAAGAAGTCCGGGAGGTACTTTATCTTGCAGGGCCGGATTATCTGGTACTATCCGTATGAACGGGGAGGGAAACGGCTGGTAACCTATCTGGATGAACGGCTGCGGGTAGAAGCGGAGGAGGATTACCTGGGGAGGATAGCAAGTCATCCTGAAGGGTACCGCGAAGCCGGATACCAGGAACGGCTTGATCCTTTTGGAACGCTGACGCTTATGTACCGTACCGACAAAGAACAAAGCGCCCAGTATCTGTATGAGGTGTATACACAACGGAACGAGCTTGCAGTGATGTTTGACCGTTATAAAACGTTTTTGCAAGCTGATGGCATGTATATACAGAACCGGCATGTGATGGAAGGCCGGCTATTTGTTACTTTTCTTTCGATGCTGGGATAGTATACATTATATGACCGGCTACGGAAAGCGAAACTGCCGGCGAAGGAGTCGCCGAAGGATGGCATCGAGCCGGCAAAATCGATATACCAGGTGAGGATACACGGTGAAGGGAACCTGAGTGAGATTGCCCAAAGGATCAAGAAATTGTTCGAAAAGCTAGAAATAGACAGCCTAACCTGAGCGGAGTTATGGTTTAAGCGATGTGATGGCCCATATCAGCATGGTGTTCCAGCGGGTCTACCTGTTTAAGGACACGGTTTACAACAACATCAGCATGGGACGGCCGGACGCAACAGAGGCTGAGGTGATCGAGGCCGCCAAGAAAGCGCGGTGCTACGACTTTATCACGGCGCTGCCCGACGGCTTCAACACCGTCATCGGCGAAGGGGGCGCGACCCTTTCCGGCGGTGAGAAACAGCGCGTCTCCATTGCCCGCTGTATCCTGAAAGACGCGCCCATCGTCATTTTGGACGAGGCCACCGCCAGCGTGGATGCGGACAACGAAAGCTACATCCAAGCGGCGATAAGCGAACTCTGCCGGGGCAAAACCCTGCTCGTCATCGCCCACCGGCTTAACACGATACGCCACGCGGACAAGATACTGGTCATCAGAGGCGGCGCGGTAGCCCAGCAGGGAACCCACGAGGAGCTTATGTCTCAAGGCGACATATACCGGGACTTTGTAAGGGCGCGGGAGGGAAGTCGGGGCTGGAGCCGGAGAAAGGCGGCGGGGTAAGTGAGGGAAGCCCGGGACATCTTGGACTAATCAAGATCGCCCGGTGATGCTTAACGAATGGAGTTCGGGAAAATTTAAGGCGAGCATATCCTTATCTCGTGTAATAAGCGTTGCGTTAGAAACAATGCAGCGGCAATGATAGAATCAGGTAATTTTTTGTTCGTCTTATAGTAGTTCCACTTAAATAGACTTAACACCAATAGTTGTAAATTGCAGTCTGAAGTAAATCGCAAAAAGCAGCGGTGTCACGCAAAGTACGCTTCATATTTGCCCAGTCTTTTTCTGTCGGTTTAAAATCCGGGGAATATGCCGGAAGTAACAGCAGTTTTACTTCGCCTTTCATGCATATCTCTTCAAGTTGTTTTTTCCTATGAAAACTTGCGCGGTCCATAATTATCACGCAACCG
>JAIRNP010000049.1 GCA_031258005.1 Treponema sp. | reverse complement strand
ATGGCAGAAAGATCGGAACAGGAAACAAAAGACGATCAAGTGGCAGTTTACTACTGATGATGCAAGGATACGGCTCCGTACGTTATATCCGCTCATTTAGTATAATCAGTCTACTAGTGTGTAATGCTTTTATAGTAAGTGGCTTATTCGCACAGACAGACCATGCGCCATCAGAAAAAGACTCGTCCAAGCTACTATTGCGGAATTCTAACCGGTTTTCTTATTCTAATTATCAATTACTTGATGGAACATCATTAAAACCCAAGGAACTTAGTTTTCTATTAAAAACAGTTCCTGAAAATAAACCATTGTTTAACCAAAGGAGGGGTGTCGTTATAGGGAATTGGGCTTTCGCCGCATTAGCATTCGCGTCATTTATTACTGCGCATGTATATTACCATAACGGTGATTTGCCTTACGCCGAGACCATGCATGAAAGCGCTCTTATTATCGGTATAGGAGCTCTATTGGGTGAAGTTATCATGTATGAATGGGGAAAAGACCTATTCCAACGTGCAGTTGATAATTATAACTTGTCCATACAGGGGATACCAATACCCATAAAAAAATGAAAACTAAACAAGCCATTCAAAAACAAACCAAGTTTTTGAATGGCTCTGATACCATCTATGATTAGAGCGTGTTAGTTTTATAAAAACTGATAATACCGTGGAGTTCTGTATGATAAGATATACGCTTATTATTGGATTTTTATTGGGATTGGTAACAACAACAGTAATATATATAGTTCAGGTTTTTATTTTTAATCATTCATTTGATGTTATTAATTGTATTATATCATTTATACTATCATGGGGTTTGGTTTTTTGTATGGCCATGACTCGTACGCATATCATAAAAATCATTAGAGTTGTTCAATAACTGAAGTTATTGAACAACTCTATTAACCGGTTTCAAGGTTCTAAACATGAAATGCTTTAGAACCACTTAAAACTATCTCAAGGCTTAGAGAGGAGATTACTATGAAAAAGGTAATAATTTCTTTTTTGATGTTTTTTATATTCCCAAATAGCATTCTTTTTTCCCAGGATGCCAATGAGAGACCAGTTCAAAAACTTATTATGAAAACAACGTGGTTTACATCACATCCGTTTCAATTGTTTGATGGGACACCATTGGAATATAAAGATATTTATACGTTAACATCAGAAGTGCCCGGTAATGTCAGATTGGTAAACCAAGCGAAACCATGGCGGGGGATCTCAATAGTCATGATTGGAATATCTTTGGTATCCTGTTTTTTTCAAGTCTATACCGTAGCATTTCCCAATACCCTTGATAACCCAAGTTTTTATGGAAATATGGCAGCTTGGACAACTTTTTCAACCTTCGGAGGGGGCCTACTAGCAGGGATGGTGTATCACGATAAGTTACAGAAAGCAATCAATAATTACAATCTACACATTATAGGAATACCTGTAAAGTAGATACATATGAGGCTGTCCCAAAAACTTCAGTTTTTGGGAGACAAGCCCTGCTTTTGGCAGCCTCCCTTTATGGACAACGAGCCGATTACCAGCGGTATGACCTGGTACGGAAACAGAGCGAATTAATCCTGGAAAGTGGGGTAAAAACCTGGACCGAAGGGGTGAACGGGTTTCATGCGTACGGTATGAACCTGGGGGTTCAGGGGGAATATACATTTTTAACGCATCATACAGCCGAGACCACCGAATATGCGGCTCGTGAAGGGGTATATTCGGCTGGTTCCGGCCGGTATAGCGCAGGGGTTGGGGTTTCGGTAACGGACATACGGGATCCGGTGATGTGGCATGGAAGCGTTTGGTATGATGTGGGGCTGCCTAAGGAGGAACGGTTTTATAGGGCTATGGAACCGGGAGGAATTGAGGGTTTCCACGATGGGGCGCGGGGAATTCTTGGTGCTGTTTTAGCATGATTATATCCGATTCTCCCTTGAAACATCGCTCTATCCTCTGAATAGACCAGTTGTGTTGGGGATTACCTACGGCCACCAATTTGACCTGAGTAAGGAATAGGTGAACCTCACGCTTTAGCAGCTTCGACTGATGGTTTCTGGCCGCTTTCCTGGGTAAGCGGGGTCTTCATCTGGTTTAAGGAGGTATCCTTGCTCCAGAAGGCTTATGTGTCGCAAAACCCGGAAACCTTAGGCTTGGGCCACGGTCAGTTCTGTGGGTAAGACCAAGGTTCGGGGTTCTTTTAAAAAACTGCCCGAACTGTACTGGTCTCCGCCAGGGGGCCGGAAAAGGCGGGGGACTACGCCCTTTTGAAGGAAACCGCACCGATGACCCGCTCGCGGTTTATGCTGTCGCCGGAAGCGGAGGGGATTTTTTTCCTGCGCTGGCCGGCGGCAAAATGAACGGAGTGAATTGGGGCTGTGGGGCGAGCTTCAACACATGGTGATTGCCTAAAGGAAAGCATGTATCCGCAAAGACGGCAGGACCCCCCGCTTCAGCATACATGCCGCCGCACGAGAGCCCCACCGCATTTTTTGCCCAAGGAACATACAAGCAGGATCCTATACCGCCCCGCGCCGGGTACCGTAAAGCCTCAGGCGATATGTACATAGGGCGGCGAATCTACGATGAAAAAGAACCCGCCAAAAAACGCGTCAAGCCCCGGTTCATGCTGATTGTGGAAGGGTAAACCCGGGCGGCGCTTTGTTTCACCCGGCAATTTCCTCTATCCAAAGGCGGATTTTGGATACCAGGGCCTCCGTATCCTGTTTTAACGGGTTAATGAAGGCTATTTCGCCTACAAAGGTATTACCGGGAAGGCGTTTCTTCAGCTTGTCAAAGACTTTGCCTTTTCCTCCCGCACAGCAGCAGAAAAGGGCTAGCTTCTTGCCGGCGATCCGGGTTTGTTCCAGAAAGGCGTCCAGCGCGGGGGCAGGGGATCCTGCCCAGACCGGAGTGCCGATGATGATCAGATCATAGGCGGTACTATCAAAGGTATAGGGTTTGAGGGCAGGTCTTTGATTCAGTACCACCTGACGGCCCCCCCAGACATATTTTGCCAGGCCCTTCCGTGGTTTGTGCTCTTCCAGTTGCAAGGCGAGGACATCTCCCTGGACCACCGCATTAATCTGTTCTGCTATCAGCCTGCAATTACCTTCATAAGAAAAATAAATCACCCCGATTCTCATGTTTCCCCCTTCATCAATGATTGGACGTGTTCGATAACCCGGTTGGGTATCGTGAAGCTTAGTCCCATACAAGTCTTGAAACAGCGGTACCGTCCGTCCTTCTGAGGCCTTAAATATAGCCCTGTATCGCCTCGGTAAGCAGGCTTAAGTCCGGAGGGATACACAGGGGAGAGCCCGCGGCCTGTTGCGCGGAAGCCGCATCCTTAAGCCCGTTGCCGGTTACCAGGGAAACCACCACCGCATCTGGGGGGATGAGGCCCTGTTCCGCAAGCTTCTTCAGCCCTGCCGTACCGGTTACCCCTGCAGGTTCGCCAAAGACCCCGCTCGTGGCCCCCAAGAGCCGCATGGCTGCAAGAATTTCCTCGTCTGAAACATTCACCACAAGCCCCTGAGATTCCCGGATCGCCCGGAGGGCCTTTTCACCGTTTCGGGGAACCCCCACGGCGATGCTGTCCGCTAAGGTGTTCTCCTCCATCCATGCAATGGCCGCGCCCGTAGCAAAGGCCCGGTTCACCGGACAACACCCCGCTGCCTGAACACTGATGAGTTTAGGGAGGGTCTCAATAAAGCCCAAGGCATGGAGGTCCTTGAACCCTTTCCACACTCCTGCAATGGTACACCCGTCCCCCACCGAAACCGCCACATAATCCGGGGCCTTGAACCCAAGCTGCTCCACAATCTCAAAGGACACGGTCTTCTTTCCTTCCGAAAGATAAGGGTTGATCGCCGCATTGCGGTTATACCAGCCCCATTGCTCAATGGCCGCGGCAGAAAGCCGGAACGTATCCTCATAGGTCCCCTGTACGCTGATAACCTGGGCACCGAAGATCAAGAGTTGGGTAACTTTACCCTGGGGCGCCCGCTCCGGTACAAAGATAACGGACTTGAGTCCCATAGCCGCGGCGTTCCCTGCCAGGGACGAGGCGGCGTTGCCCGTAGACGCACAGGCCACCGTAGCCATCCCCGCATGAACCGCCCGGACCACCGCAATGGCAGAAGCCCGGTCCTTGAGGCTGGCCGTGGGGTTAAGGCCGTCGTCCTTGATGTAGAGCTTTTTAAGCCCCCAAAGCTTCCCCAGTTTCTCCGCCGGATACAGCGGGGACCAGCCCACCCGTAAGGGACTGAGGGTACTTCCTTCAGCTATGGGAAGCAGCTCCAGATACCGCCACAGGGAATACTCCTGCCGGTTCATGAGCTTTTCCCGGGTCAACTGGGATTTGATATACCGGTAATCATAGATGATATCCAAGACCCCGCCGCATTTCGTACAGGTATAGGTAAGATCCCCCGCCTCATGTTCCGCACCGCAGGTAATACACACCGCCCCGATGATATTCTTTTCTTTACCCATGTTCTTTATCCCTCCTTGACCGGGCTGCTCCAATAAGGGGGCTTGCTCAGCGTTCCCGTTCCGGGGCTTGACCCGTAGCGGTAAACTCCTTCTTAGCGCGGTCCCCTTTTTCCTGCTTAAAGCCCTGCCAAGAGGCCGGTTGCGGCATTAAATGCCCTGATCAGGCCGTCAATTTCTTCAGCCTGGTTCTGCACTCCTTGGAAGGACCGTTCCTGGTGATACCACTGGTCTTCTAGGGCTTCTGCGGTCCGTCCCTGCTGCTCTACCCAGGTGTAATACTTAAGGTTATGCAACTGCTTGCGATCGGTATAGGAGAGTTCCCGCATCGCATCGGTCCGGATTCCCTGTAAGCTCCGCCCGAAGTCCACTGCTGCCGTAGAGGTCTGATATTCCCCGTATTCCTGCCTGAGCTCCTCAAGGCGGGATCGGTACATCTCCACCGAATCGGTGAGCACGGTAGCCACCACCTCATGGGAAGAAAGTTCATAATACTTGGCAAACTTGATAGCGCACAGCATATTGGCAATACCGGAAATCCCCATGTAGGAAAGGGTCTCCACCTGCTCAGGGCGTAAGCCCACTTCTTGGACCAAGTAGGCTTTACCCGCCTCCTCGTTGAACAGCCGGAGCAGTGCGATGGGGTCCCCGTCATCAATGGCAATAACCAGGTCGGTGTTCTTCACATTGTGCACCCAGGGCACATGCTTGTCGCCGATACCCTCGATCCGGTGTGCGCCGAATCCATTGTTGAGGAGGGTCGGACACTGCAGGGCCTCTCCCACGGCGATCTTGCTCTGGGGGTACCGCTGCTTGAGATAATCGCCGCTCCCCAGCGTGCCCGCGGAACCGGAGCTAAGACAGACCCCGGCAAAGGTGTCTTCCGTCCCTTTGATACCCTCAAAGGCTTCGGCAATGGCCCTTCCGCTCACCTGGTAGTGCCAGAGGTAGTTCCCCATTTCCTCAAATTGATTAAAGATGAGTACATCCTTCCGGGTGGCTTTCAGTTCATGGGTCTTATCAAAGATTTCCTTGACATTGGATTCGGTACCTGGGGTGGCGATGATTTCCCCGGCAATGGTTTTAAGCCAATCAAACCGTTCCCGGCTCATACCTTCAGGGAGGATGGCCACTGAATCCACTGCCAAGAGCTTGGAATTAAAAGCCCCCCCCCGGCAGTAATTGCCTGTAGAGGGCCAGACCGCTTTTTGGTTTGAGGCATCGAATTGTCCGGTTACCAGCCGGGGCACGAGGCAGCCGAAGGCAGCCCCTACCTTGTGGCAGCCTGTGGGAAAAAACTTCCCCACCATACCGATGATCCGGGCCTGCACCCCGGTGAGGCGCTGGGGCAGCTCAATCATATTGGGCCTTCCGTAAAGCCCGCCAGAAGCTTTGGGCTCGTTTTTCCAGCTTATTCTGAAGAGGTTCAGGGGATCCACATCCCACAACCCGATGGTTTTCAGCTTTTCCTTGATCGCCTCCGGGATCTGCCCGGGGTCTTGCATCTGCGTGAAGGTGGGGATGATAACCCCCTTCTCCTTAGCCCTGCGAATGTTCTTTTCCAGAACCGGTTTATTAAGGGTCAAATCAATCATGACGGTTACTATGCTTTTCCTCCCTTGATTGTTAAGGTACTATGGTTTTCGGGTTCTGTAAAGGATGGAGGGAGGAGCTTATCCCGGCAAAGTAATGGACGTAAGCAAGCGGCTTAACGCATACCAAGGATCTTCCCGCCGTTCTATCCGTATATGGAGTTCATAGTTTTTCTCAGCGAGGATCCGTATGGTCTTTCCGATACAATCCTGCATTACCTGGGAACCGATATCCGGGAAGAACTGGGGTTTTCGGGGAATGAAGAAATAATAGGTCCCATCAAAATACACCCGGGCAATATGAGGCGGTACCGGTACGAGGAGTATAAGAAAATCCGAGCTACCCCCTCCGAGGCTTAAAGAATGCCCGGCTTTAAGGATGTGCAGATTCCGTCTGCCTAAGGCGGCGCTCTGATCCTTCACAAACAAGGAGATCATCGGCGGCCCTTCAAAACCCGGAGATTCCGTACCGTGGGCCAGCATCCGGTTAGGAGCGCCCTGAAGCCGCCTTGAGAGCAGCCCAATGGTGATGAGGATAATCAGCAGCGCTAAAACCCCGAACCCGATATTGAGGAAGATAAGCCGGGACCCTACCCTTGAAACCTCAGAAGCGGTGAAAAGAGCCCTTCCAGCCTCCGGCTCTATCCCTGGCCGCTCTGGGGTTTGAAGAAGCCCATCGGGGTTTTCCGGCACTTCTCCCCCGGGTTCAGGGTCATCCGGGGGGGGCTCGACCGGTTCCCCGGTAAAAGGCGGACTTGCAGCTTCCTGGTCCGGCAGGATGAAGGGGCCGTCTTCTACGGGCAGGGCCGATTCGGGCACCGGGGCTATGAAAAGGTCCGGTTCCGGAATAAGGAAGGGCATTTGCAGCGCCGATACCGGCGGTGCTTGAGAAACCCCGGGGTCTGCCTGAGCCTGGGTTTGAGGAGCGCTGGTTTGGGGCAGTACCGAAGCCGGGGCCTGGGGAGCCGGGATACGGGGAACCGTTGTTTGGGAAGGTACGGAGGCTGCGGTCTGAGGAGTTGGGGCAGGAGGCTGCGGGGCAGGCTGCACCGGCATAAGCGCCGGACGAGGCCTTCGGCTCATACCTTCTGGAACCTTAATGAACTCAAAACGAACCCCCCGCCGGCTCAAACGGTTCTGCATATCCGCCATGAGCGTTTGGAGACCTGGAGCATCTATACCGGGGGATCCTGGCGGCGGGTTATGATCCCCATCGGAGATTACCAACAGGGTCTTAGGCCTCCTTCCGGGCAGAGAAGAAACATAGCCCTCGGCATAGGCCAGGGCTCCTGAAATATCCGAATAGGGATCCAAAGGGTAGAGCAGCAGCATACGGCCGATGATGACTTCCAGATCCCCCTGCTCTTCGATACGCCGGGAAAGTTCCACACGCCTCTTATCTGAAAAAGAGATAAGATGAAAGGTATCCGCTAAACCTAAGAATTCTCGCAGGAGCGGTCCGGTTATAAAGGCGCTCACCTCCTCGTAAAAGCTGCTCATACTTGACGAGGTATCCAGGAGCACCACCATATCCATAGGCTCCCTGGGGTTTCCACCGGAAGGATCCGTCTGACCGAATAGTAAAAAAACCATACATGAATATAGGAAAGCCAATACGAGTTTCTTCATAGATATGGTACTACCTGTTTAATACCTTAGGGATATCTGTCCTGTAATAAACCTCAAGTCCTTATGTTCTAACCAAGAGGGCTTTCAAAAATCTCCGTGAACCCGGCCTTTTTGAAAGCGCCCTCCTGGTTAAAAATAGTTAAAAAGATACGGCTGTAATTGATTCTACCATATATGAAACTTTCTCATCATGTATGGAAAAATCGCACTGTTCTCCGGGGGATTTATTTAAAAGGGTCCCCCCCAAAGGGGAAAGATAGGAAATAATCCTATTTTCCGGATCCGATTCCCAAGGACCGAGGATGGTATACTCCTCCCTGGTACCGTTGGCGCTGTTTACCAAGGTAACCCTGGTCCCAAAGGATACCCGATTCGTATTGATCGTACCCGGATCAAAGAGCTGGGCCCGTTCGATTTCGTCTTTGAGTTTTGCCACCGTTGTATTGAGGATCTCCTGTTTTTCCTTGGCCGCCTTGTACTCCGCATTTTCCCGGAGATCCCCCAGGGAGAGGGCAAAGGCGATTTCCCTGGAATTGGCCGGGACTTCCACATCCATGATATGAGCCAATTGCCGCTGTTTTTCCTCATACATCGCGGAAGTAACCATAAGTCCCCGGGTAACCACCGTCTTTTCCACATCTCCGAAGAATTTGAAGTTCGGGTATCTATCCAGAATACGGCTTCGTAATTTGAACTTATCCGTAGGATCCAGGTCCTTCACGTCACTAATGAAGGTGTATATCCTGATGATGGTATCCGGATCCGCGGCGTCAATAAAGGTAATAAGGATGCCTTCCTTAAATAACAGGGTATACACCTGCTTGTTGATCTTCCGGTTTTCCGCGGTATCCCGGTGATTTTCTATGTCCCGGTAGGTAATATCCATGATATGAATAAGGGTGATGAGCTGTTTTTCTTCAGAAATACCCGCCTTTTTAAACCAGGGGGTTTCCTTGCTGTTTTTGAAGAGCCATACTACCGCTTCTTTATAATCCCGGTAGTTTTCAAAACAGCTTACCACCATGGATACGAGTTTAGCTTCATGCCCCTCTTTCTCCAGGTTTACGATGATGGAATTAAACAAGGCATAGGGAAATAGCTGCACGTACTCATCCGCCCATTGGGGTACAAAGAGTTTGATATGATGCAGGAAGGCCTCTTTTAATTTAGTATCCTTTAAATTTGAAAACAACGCCGGTATATCATCAATAGCATTAAAAATATCCAGGAAATTCAGGGATAAGGCTGTCCCGAGATGGGGATAGCTCCCTATCAGGTCCTTTACCAGAAGGTAGGAAGCCACTACCTGTTCATTAATCTGACCGGGGGACCTGAGATATCCGGTAAAATAGGCGAACATGTCCGTAAAATATTCCGAATCCAGTTCTGCATTTTTTTGCGTCACATAGTTTCGGAGGGTCTCCACCCGGTCAAAGAAATTCCGTTCCGCTTTAAACTCGTTAAAGAGTTTTTCCTCAATGCTGATAGGCCGTTCCCGGACCGTATAGATATCAATGTTTGCAGGACTGACCCCAAAAGAAGGGTCGGTTTTAAGAATCTCCCGGGATTTGGCGCTCCAGGTGGCCCATTCCCCCATGGAAAGCACCGAAGGCACCAGTTCCCCTTTAATCCGCCTAATGTCACAGGCATTATCAAAGCTCTTGATCACCGTCTTGAGGGCCCAGGCAAAGTCGTTTTTGATCCGCTCGTGGAGTTTTTCCTTTTTCTGGGTGGCCTTCAAAACCCAGATATGATGTTTCGACAGGGTTTGCAGGGCATTAACCGCCATTTTAAGGGACATAGCATGTTCCCGCTTCTTGGCAAAATCAATGAGGATCTCGTCTCCCCGGACACTAGCGATGCGCCCCACCCCCCAGGTCCGGTGATAGACGAAGTTACCCTTATCAAAGGCAATATGTTTCTCAAAGTCCGTGATGGCTTCATGGACATTACGCCAATGTTGGGAAAGATTGGAGACCCGGATATATTCTTCTAACTGGCTATGTTGGGCGTATTTCTTTCTGAAACAGTCAATGATCTCTTTCCGTGCCTGGCCATCCCGTTCATCGTATCGCAGGATCAGTTTTAAGAGGCTGATGGCGGTGTTGATGTCCTCCCGCTTCCTGCAGGAGGCGTACACATCCTGCAGGAGCAGCACCGCCTTATCCTCGCTGATGTTTCGGGCGATCTTCTTCTCCACATGAAGGAAGAAATCAATATCCTCCGGGCAATACCCCAGGAGTTTCTCCCAAAGCTCCTTGACATTGGCAAAGAGCTGTTTATTAATGTACCGGTGCAGGGCTTTTTTATAGTAATCCACCGCATTTTCGATATCTCCCTGGGTTTCAAAATATTCCCCCAAGGATTTGGCGATATCCGCCTCTTCCAGATCCACTTTAACCAGGCGTTCCCAAATACCATAAATGGCCTCTTCCTGGTTCTCGTTCTTATAACAGTCTATCAGGGTACGGAGGGCGAATTTGGATTCCCCGTAATCCAGCATCCGGTCACAGAGGTACCGGACGATACTCCATTTATGGTTATCCACAAAAATGGTTACCAGGTTTATCAAGGCGGCGTCGTCGATGATCTGCCGGGAGAGGGCAATCATGCCTGAAAGATACAGGGCAATGATGCTGTTTTTGGTATGAACCAGATGTTCATCACAGTTCTTCTTAAGGTCATCATATACGCGGGCTTCCAGCGCCTCTTTCAGGATAAGATCCAACTCCTTGAACTGGTTGGTAGAATAATTACTGAGGGTGGCACGGGTCCACTTTTCTTCATTCAGCATTTCCTGTACGTTTTTAAGGAGAGCTTCAGACATCTCATAACTCCTCGCCCTAGGGGCACTACAATCAAACCTGGAGCACTATGCTGCTCCATATCTATACCACCTGAGACTTTTTCAAAACCAAGCTTAGTTTTGAAAAAGTCTCTAGAAATAAAAAATTGACCATGGCTTCTGACTATCCTTAATTCCGGTACCGTTCGTAGATCCCCGGATCCATGACTTTAATCTTGAGCATGGTCTCTTCAATCACGCTGGTATCTTCCCGTACATGCTCATAGTGATCGATAAGCCAAAAATACCGGTTAATAAGCCGAGGCTTCACGAGCATGGTGGTATCCTGCGGGTTCCGCAGTTCATTTTCCAACGTAAAAATGGATTGTTTCAATCTGCCCAGTTCTACCTGTTTTAACACCCGTTTAACCGAAAATACCCCTAAGAGACACCCATAAATCGGGATCCATTCGGCAAGCTCCGCTCCCTCATAGCCCAGTTCCTTGACCCAATCCCGAAGCCGGATGATCATCTCCGATTCCATAGACCGCAGATCAATGCCTTGGGGATCCAGAAAAAAGGCTTCCCGGAACAGCACCTTGGCAGCCCTGGTTTCGTTTAAGAGGGCATTGACATCGGCGAGTTCCGAGAGGGTTTCTCCATCCTCCCGTTTAAACCGGGCCGCCTGTTCCAGGTACTTAATCGCCAGATCGTAGTTCCCTACCCCTTTATAACAGCGGCCCACCTGCAACAGGAGTCCCGGGTCATGTTGATTGATCCCGTCTCCCAGTACATTCTGAAAGGATTGCAGGGCAGTAGAAAAAACAAAACGCCGCAGCGCATACTGACAAGGGTCATAGGCATCACCAATACGATCCAGAAAGATATAAAAGGATTTCCATTGGGAAAGGATAAACCCCCCCCGTTCATAGGGATTCGGGAATTCCGGCAGCCGCTTGATCCGGTCCAGCCACCAGTTAAGGCACTTTAAGGCGTAGACTACTTCCGCATGTTCAAAATCAATCTTAAGCGCTTCCTCCAACATCTTAAGGGCTGAAGCTGCGTCAGAGACTTTCAGGCTGTCATAGGCTTTCTGAATGAACCCCTGTACTGATGTTTCCGTATTCATGGTTTGAACAATTTTATCGCCGTCTGCTCGTTCATATGGTTTTGATTTTTCCTTCTCTATATAACCATAGAGCTTCTTGCAAAACCCGAACCTTCGGTTCGCGGGCTGCAAAACTGCAGTTTTGAAAGAGGCTCCCTATATAAAAAATATACAACAAACCGATCTTTTGACACATGACCCTTGTATTATACCATTTGGAATATATTTTTCAAGAGGCGTATACTCAAGCCCTCACAGGGGCAACCTATCGGCCTCAGGTTTGCCGCAGCACCCTAAGCACCCCGCTATAGGGATTTTTTAAGGCTTTTTCTATCGTTAGTACTCCGTGGTACCCTGCTTGGGTTACCCGCAACAGGCTTTACAGGCTCTTGATGATCGCTTCCGCTGCCGCCCGACCGTCTGCAATAGCCCGCACCACCAAGCTTGCCCCATGCCGGGCATCCCCCGCGGCCCAGACTTTGGGGTTTGAGGTGTGGAAGCTGCCCCGGGTACGGATATTACCCCGTTCATCAAGCTCAAGGCCAAAATCCTTCACCAGACCCTCCTGTACGACGTGGGTAAAACCCATAGCCAACAGCACCAGGTCCGCGCCGATCTCAAAATCCGAACCGGGAATCTCCGCCATGACCGGTCTGCCCTGCTGATGCGTCCAGTGTACCTTAACCGCATGAATAGCTTCCACTTTTCCCCCACGGCCTATAAAGGCTTTGGTATTGACCCACCAGAGCCGCTCCCCTCCTTCTAGATGGGAACTAGACGTTTTAAGCACCCGGGGCCAGAGGGGCCAGGGTTCTTCGGGAGGGCGATGCTCGGGGGGTTTGGGCAGCACCTCGATCTGGGTTACCCGCAAGGCCCCCTGCCGGTTCGCGGTACCCACGCAGTCCGAACCGGTGTCCCCGCCGCCAATAACCACCACCCGTTTCCCATAGGCCGTAATGGGTTCAATGCCCCCCGCCTCCCCTGCGAGACTGCGATTTTGGAGGGAGAGGTAATCCAGGGCCTGTACAATACCGGCATGTTCCCGGCCCGGAACGCTGATGTCCCGGGGTTCCCGGGCGCCGACGGTAAGAAGGACCAGATCGTAGGATGCTTCCAAGGTACGCGCTTCGATCACCGGGACTGCTTCGGCAACGGTTCCGAAACCGTACCGGCCTGAACCTACCGGGGCATTGGTCTTAAAGGTGATCCCCTCGGCTTCCATGAGCTGGATACGCCGGTCGATAAAGCTCTTATCCAATTTGAAATCAGGAATTCCATACCGCAGATACCCCCCGAGCTTACGATCCGCTTCGTAGACCGTAACGGAAAAGCCCGCCCGATTGAGGTAATAAGCCGCAGCAAGCCCGGAAGGTCCTGCGCCCAAGACGGCCACCTTTTTCCCGTTCCGCTTCCGGGGAGGCCGGGGGATGACCAGCCCCAGGGCAAAGGCCCGTTCAATGATCGCCAGTTCATTCTGCCGGATCGTTACGGGATCATCATTAGCACCGAGCACACAGGAAGCCTCACAGAGGGCCGGGCATACCCGTCCGGTGAACTCAGGGAAAGGGTTACAGTCCTCAAGCAAGGCCCAGGCCCCGGACCAGTCCCCCCGGTACAGGCGATCCTGCCATTCGGGCATCACATTGGAGATCGGACAGGCCCAATGGCAAAAGGGTACGCCGCAATCCATACATCGAGCCGCTTGATCCTGCCGTTCATCCTCCGGGAGCGCTACTTCTACTTCACTGTAATCATTGACTCGTTCCTCCACGGGCCGGTATCCAGAAACCTTCCTCCGTATTTTTAAAAAGCCCTTGGGATCGCCCATATTTTTCTCCTCTGTTATGACCTTACCATCAGGGGGCATGAGGGTCAAGAGAAGCTCTGGTACCTCAGAACGCCTGTATAGTGTCAGGTACGACAGGAGCCTTATACAAACAAAAGAAGGGCCTTTGGGCTGATGTAACTTGACGTTTAAAACCGGAATTTTCACTCATGCATGATATACTTCTCTAACCAGTCCAATGAACCACCCAAGCTTTAGTCATGGTAAGCTGATTCTTTCGTCCGCCCGGAAGTCAGGCGTCTCTGATTCTGAAGCGGGAGATTTCCCTAATCAGCGTATCAATATTTTGACTGTTCTCTTCGCTTATCTCTTCGGCGCGCAGCACCGCGTTGCTTATATGTTCTATACTTACCGCTATCTCATTGATGTTGTCCGTCACTTCCGTTGTTATGCTGCCAAGCCTCTCCTCATGGTTGATGATCCGCTGGCTGCCGGAAAGCATCTCCCCTGAACTCTGCTTAACACGTCCGGTTATCTCAATGAGCGTACCTATGGTTTCCAGTATCTCCTTGTTTCCGGCATCCTCTTCTTCCATCGCCGCCCTGATGCCGGCTTCCTGATCCGATACGATTCTCAACTCGTTATTAATAGCATCAAAATGGTAGACCATAGACTCCGAACTGCGTCCAATGCCGTTAAGAGCCTGCTTTATCTTTTTCAGGACATCCGACACCGTTTTTACCTGATTGCTTGAAGATTCCGCCAGTTTGCGTATTTCACTCGCTACTACGGCGAAACCTTTCCCCACCTCCCCCGCGTGGGCGGCTTCGATAGCCGCGTTCATCGACAGCAGGTTAGTCTGGCTTGCTATGCCTTCTATCACCTGATTGATTTCAAAAAGGCGGTCGGACTCTTTCTCCACCTCATGGATCTCGGAAGTCATAAGTTGCAGCGCATTGTGTCCCTTATCGGCCGCGACCTGAAGCCGTTTGACGTTTTCCCCGTTTTGTAGCAAGGTCTGGGTTATGGAGGCAACACTGGCCGTCATTTCCTCAATGGCTGCGGAAGAACGGGAAATGCTTGCCGACTGTTTTTCTATATGGTCATTCAGGTCTTTAATGTTCCCCACGATCTGACTTATTATCGCGTTGCTTTCCGCGACGCTTGCGGCCTGCTCACCGGATTTTTCTTTTATTCCCCGGATAGTGGTACGGATGCCGGCAAGCTCTGTTGCGGACGTCTTCATCCGCTGTGCAAGCTCGGTTCCCACCTGTTTGATGAACGAGGCTTTTATCTCAATCGTTTTAATCAGCGAAGAGACATTTTTATTGATGGTATTAAAGCCGGATGACAGCCTAGACGATTCCCTGAGGGCATAATCCGGCGAAGTTTGGGAGAAATCCCCTTCCGCAAGGACAGCGGCGCTTTGTTCCAGCGCGGTAAAAGGCTGTGCCATTTTTCGCGTAACAAAAAAGGTGGTCAGCGTGGACAGCAGCAGTATTCCAAGGCTTACTCCAAGAATAAAGAATAAGAGGCGGTTCACTTCGGTAAACATAAGCGCGACCGGCAACAGGGACACCAGATAATAATCCGCGCCGGGTATATGCGCGGAGTGGATAAAATACCTGTCGTTACGTCCGGCAAAGGTGTCTTGCGCAAAGATAGCCGTACGGTAAGAGTCAAGACCGGTTTTGTGAAAGAAATTTGTTTCCAGCGGGGTATCGCCGTCCGCATCAATGATGCACATCCCGTTTTTGTCCAGCAGATACATCTTGTTCTGGCCGCTTCCGGTTTTAAGAATATCCTCAAGGGACTCAATAGTAATTTCTTCGCTTACAACCCCCATATCCTGACCCGCCTTGTCAAAGAACGTCATAGAGAGCGCGATGGTAAGCGTACCCTCGTTTGCTTCTAAATACGGATCAGAATACACGATCTCTCCGTTCTTCGTTTTGGCGGCGATAAACCAGGGACGGGTGGTCTGATCATACTCAGGATCATTCGGTAACCAGCCGTCGTTAACCACAAAATAGCCGCCGCTCTGATTCCATCGGATATTGTTTGAATAATAGAGAAAGGAGACATCCGGTACGATTTTTATCATATCAATAAAAAACTTCTGCATAATCTCTTGCGGGACATAACCTTCGTATGTTTCAAGCAATGTGATGACGCCGGTTGCCGAGTACCTGATAAGGTCTTCGTGTGTTTCGAGTATATTCAGCACATTTTCCTGTACACGGCTTACACTTTCTTTCGTGAGGGCCTCAATCTGCCTATTCGTAATTGAACGAAGGTTGATAAAAAATAGTCCCATTATAATTATCGTGGTAAACGTAATGGTGCTCACTGAGATCAGGGTGAATAATGAGGTAAACGATGGTTTTGTCTTCATATCGTTCTCCTTTGAGTATTTAAAATTGGTTTAGAATCCATCGTTGGGTAAATAGTCCTCCACCTATACTCAAGCTGATTAAAAATATAGATGGGGGGGGGGGGGGCATAAACAAAATATAGAACATTAGTCATAGGTATCTCCTTTAAACGCCATAATGCCACTAGTATAGTGGAGGTAGTTTTTATTGTCAAGGTTTGTTAAAAAGAAATTACTCTTTTGACCGCAACGGCGAACCGGCGCCCGGTTCCGCCATGCGACTCATGCCTACAGGAAGATATGGTTTTACGCCTCAGCCGGGCGCGGTTGCTGATGTCGCCTTCATCCCTGCCTCACGGTAAAGCGGTGAATTGCCCCGTCCAAGGCATCCAGCCCCTTCCCATTTTCCTCCACAGACTGGTGCGCCTGTTGGGACGCGCTGAATACCCGCTCCGTCCCGCGCACTACTTCCCCAACCTGCTTCTGAATCATTTCACTCATCTCTGAGAGCTTTGCCGACATCTGCCGGGATACATCGGTTTCCGCTTTTATCTGCTCCGCCTCAGCCTTCACCTGCTCGGTTATGGCCTGTATCTCCTTCAAATGTTCCAATACCTGCTGGGAGCGGGCCGCTTGCCCATCTATAGTTGCTTTCACCGTATGAACCACCTCATTGCTCTTCAGAATCAAGGCATTGGTTTGGGTGTATGCCCCTTCTATACGGCTTGATGCCGCGGTAATTTCGGCAATCCGTTTCTGTATCTGCGTGAGGGTCCCGCTGGAACCCTTGGCTTGGGTCGTGGCGGTCTCCGCCAGCTTGCGGATCTCAGTGGCCACCACCGCAAACCCTCTCCCGGATTCCCCGGCATGGGCCGCTTCAATAGCCGCATTCATCGCCAACAGGTTAGTCTCATCCGCCACATTACTGATGACCTTATTCATCTGGGCTAAATTGGCAGAGTCTTTTCCAATCTC
>JAIRNP010000176.1 GCA_031258005.1 Treponema sp. | reverse complement strand
TTAGAAATTCCGCGCTTCCTGAACCCCTGGACCATGCCCCGCCGGTCTTGCGTCTGGTCTTGGACGCGGTTTTTGACCTGAGCGGCCGGGATCGGCTCAATGTGGCTGCGATTATTTCCCCAGACTTTCCCCATACCCGGTATTTTGCGGTGGATACCGCTCTTTCCGGTGACCGAGCACCTGTTGCGTTAATAGGGTATTATATCCATACCCGTACCGGTCCGAAAGCCCTGGTAATACTCCCGGACGGCAGGGGTATGGCCGCAGACAGCCCCAGTTTTGCGGCAGGTACGCCCAGGGCTTTTTCTTGTCCTCCCTTACCAACGGGGTTTGTCTATACGGGAATCGCCCCCTCAGGGGATGGCCTTATCGCGGCCTGGGAAGAACAGCAAGGCTGGAATGTGGGGTCTGCAGGCCTGATGATTCTCCGCCGGGAAGGTCCTTAAATAACGTGAGGTTCGATGCTAAAGAAAAAAGTCCGCCGGACTAATCCCATGTATCGGGAGCGGGACGCGCCGTAAAAAACCGCCCGATAAAAAGCGTCAGCTCAAAAAGCAAGTACAAAGGTACGCCCAGGGCCACCTGTGAAATGACATCCGGGGGCGTGCAGATGCCGGCGGCCAGAAAGATCAGGATGATGATGTGGGGCCGGAAGCGGGCTATCTTTTTCGGCGTAGTGATCCCCAGGACGAAGGAGCAGAGCAGCAGCAAGGGGGCCTGCAAAAGCAGGCCTGCGGCAAGCATCAGGGCGTAGAGCATAGCCAGATAGTCCCGAAAGCCCCAGAGCTGCTGAATGCCGTCCCCTGAGGCGAAGCGCAGGAAGAACCGCAATACCACCGGTGAAAGGAACCGGTAGGCCAGAGCCGACCCGGTAATGAACAGTATCGGGACGACCAGCAGCGCCGCCAGGGTCCACCCGCGTTCTTTTCCCTTGAGGGCGGGCCATACAAATAATCCGATCTGCAAGAGACAAAAGGGCGCGGAAAAAAGCGCGCCGGTCCAGATCGCCAGGTGAAGGTAGGCAAGAAATTTTTCGGCGGGGTCGAAGGTGTAGAGCGTAACCCCAAGATCCGCCACCGGCGCCATGAGAAAGGCCGCCAGCTTTTCTGAAAAGGCGAAGGCCGGGAGGGTCACGGCGGTGAATACCCCGAGGACCGCGATAATCCTGCGGCGGAGTTCTTCAAGGTGTTCGGTCCATTCGCTTAAGTCCTGATCGGCGCCGGCCTTATCCGATTTTGTTTCCGTTTCCTTCGCCATCGGTCTGCTTCCCGGCGTCTGTGATACGCGCTCCCTCGGTCTCCACATCGTCTTTCAGCTTGCTCACGCCGTTGAACGCGGCCTTGAATTCCCGTATGGCTTCCCCTGCGGCGCGGCCCACCTGGGGCAGCCGTTTCGCGCCAAACAGCACCAGCGCCAGCACAATCAGCAGCGCTATCTCTCCTGCTCCTAAATGCATACAACCCTCCGCTACATAAAATATATGAGACTTGTTCAATAACTTCAGTTATTGAACAAGTCCATTGTAAAACAATTATCAAAATGGAAAATCGCCGGTAATATCCACCCGCAGTTCGTCACCGGTTTCCTCCGGCGGCCGTGAACCGACCGTAAGGCTCTGTTCCGGCACGGCTGCGAGGGTAAAAGCCCGGGGCTCTGCGGGACAGGCCGCAAGGCAGGCGCCGCAGCCGATGCAGTACCGTTCATCATATATGGGCCTGGTAAGAAAGGGAATCCCCGAATCGCTATAGGGGATCATCGTGAGCGCCCCGGTGGGACAGACCTCCGCGCAGGCCCCGCAGGATTCATGCCTGGTGTTGACCACGCAGCGCTCAAAGTAGAGGGTTGACAAGGCCAGCCGGGTCCGGTGCTTTTCCTCCAGGCTGAGGCGGGTAATGGCCCCGGTGGGACAGACCCGCCCGCACTCGACGCAGTTAAACTGGCAGGCGGCGCTGGTGTAGTCCATCTCCGGGCGGGGGGTGTTTTTTGCCTTGATGATACCCACCGGACAGGAAGCAACGCAGGCATGGCAGCCGATGCAGCGGGAAGCGTAATGCCGCAAGTTTTTAGCCCCCGGCGGCAGTATCGGCAGCTTCGCTGCCGCCGGCAAATGTGCAGCCTCAGCGGATTCCACCGAACCCGGGAACAGCTTGAGGCTTGGCCCCAGGAGATACGCCGCGCCACAGGCAAGCGAAACTTTGCCCGCGCCCTTCAAAAAAATGCGCCGCGCTTCACCGGAAACCGCCGCCATGCCTCTTGGTCCGTATGCCACACTTCCTGTGGGACAGACTGCGGCGCAGGAAAAGCACAGTACGCATCGTTCACGGTCTATGCGTTTTTCTTTTGGATCAATACAACCCGTGGGACAGTCCCTTTCGCACCGCCCGCAGGAGACACACCCCGATGAGACCTTCATGCCCAGAGGCGCGGCTGAGGAAAAGAGGCCCAGGGTTACGCCCACCGGGCACCAGGCGCAAAACGCCCGGCCTTGGACGAACGCGGTAAGCAGTATCAATGCCATGGGAACGGCGAGGATCAGCGTAAAAGCCGCCGGGTCTCCCTCGGAGAACAAGCCCCGTAACGCGCCTACTCCCCGCCCGAAAGTAGAGATGGGGTCGAAGAGCACCATGAGCGGGGTGAACGAAAACACCACCCCCCCGCCGGCAAGGAACGGTATCGCGTAACGCACTATTGGAACCGGCCTGTAGCCTGCACGGATAATCCCGTTTTGTTTCCATTTTCCCTTTTTCCGCCGCAGCAAAGCGCCGAAGCGCCAGAACAGTTCCTGAGCGGTTCCCAGGGGACAGAGGACCGAACAGTAGAGCCTGCCGCAAACCAGGGTGAGCGCGAGGATGGCAAGAACAAGACCCCCTATGCCCGCCCCATACAACAGGCTGGAAAACTGCCCCTTGACCAGCAGCGCCAGTATGCCGTTGACGCTGATGCGGGGTGAAAGATAGGCGTAGACAAAAAGAACCAATACGGCAAGGGCGGTGAGGAGACGAATCCGGACCAGTGTTCTGCGGATACGCAGCGTATGGCCTCCTGGGGTGAACGCCATATTATACGGAAAGACGGGAGATCTTCAATTTTGAAAGGTCCATCTGCCCAAAGCCCGCTTCCGCGGCAAGGCGTACATGTTCGACTTCTCCCTGTCTGCGGTTGACCAGGGCAAAGGCCGCGGAATCCGCGGCCACGATGTCCGGCGATAGGATCATCGATCCTATCTGGGCCACATCGGCCAGATTCCCGCCGCCGGGGCCGTTTCTCGTGATGACCCGGTACGCATCCACAATGTTGAGATCCGGTTTTCTGGCATAGAGGAAGTCCGCGATACAGGTCTGGAGCCCGCTTGAGTGGTATGCCCGCCGGTCCCAGATGCAGCCCATAAGGTTTTTCATTGAGCCGCTCACCCCGGCGCCGCCGTGGTGTTTCAGCACCGGCACATTGATAAACACGTCCGCCTCAAGGACCGCTTCGTGGATCGCGGTTTCCTTCAAACGCCGGCTCCCCCGGACGGTAATTTTCTGATAGTAACCTTCCCGCTCGGCCTGGGCATAGACCGCGCCGGCGTTCCTCGCCGCCTCAAGGATACCGCTGTTTTTGCTGCTCCGTTCCCAATGGGCAAGGGAATGATCGATAATGATGACCCGCCGCGCGCCGGCATCCCTGCACTGCGCGACCACCGCCGCCACCAGTTCAGGCGATGTATTTGCCGCAAATTCAGGGGCAAGATCAAAAGACATATTGGGCTTTATCACCACGGTCTGCCCGGTCCTGACAAAGCGTCCCATGCCGCCGATTTCCCGGATCCCCCGCTCGAACATGGTCCGCGGCGTCCCCCCCTTGAGCGCCACGAGGTCTGGATATCGGTTTTCCTGGGCGGCCAGGGTAATGGCGCCGCGCAGCCCTTTGGGCAGGATAAGCAGCCCCGCACCAAAGCCCAGGGCCGCCGATTTTTTCAAAAATTCCCGTCTGTCCATTTTATACGCCTCCATTTTTATAACATGTTTTATTATATCCGATACGCAACAAGACGTCAAAACAGATACAGGCCATATCAGGCGGTACCCTCCGGCTTCCTGCCTGTTCCCAAAATCAGAAGTTCCGGGTGATATTCAAAATGCATGGTATCATACCGGGGCCACCTGCCCCCCCAGATAAAGCCCTGTTCCTCAAAGACCCGAATTACCGCACCTGGCGGGTTCTGCCGGTTTTCGATAGGCACGGAACGCCAGTCAATTCCTTTGGCGGCGGTCCATTGCCAGTAGGTTTCCATACCCGGCTCTGCCTTCATCAACAGATCCACTGCAATTCCGTAGGAGTGAAAGCTGCGGTTTTCACTGCCTGCAACATTCCGCCAATTCCAGCCGGTTATGCTTTGCAAGTTTTTGATCCATCCCTGTATTTCCGGGTCCGTTTCAGCTAACGCCACAATACGCGCTTCCGCCCGGTTCAAAGGATCGGTTATACCCCGGTGTATTTGTACCTGCCGTCCTAAAAAAGTGATCCATTGCTGCTGAGAAAAAGCCTCCTCCCTGCTGCGGGCCTGCCAGAGGGTTTCGTAAAAGGGAGACCGGACGGCGCCGGGGTTTGGATACAGACGGCTTCCATAGGAACCGAATGAAAAGCGCCGGGAAAAGATCGCATCCGCCACCTGCTGCCAGGGGTTTAGTTCCTCAGAACTGCCGGAAGGTTCCAGAGAATACCGGTATAGGAATTGGGGCAGGAATTCCTGCGGCCTGTCTGCGTCCTCCTGGGGGAGGAACTTGCCTTGGGCGTAATACCAGGGTGTCCCGTCCAGTTCAAAGGTCCAATCCCCATCCTCAAAAACTGCGGGACCGAGCCGTTCCCGGTAGACCGCCGAAAATAGCTTTGCCATATCCTCCGCCTGATCTCCCCCGGCGGCTTGGCGAAGCTCTAGTTCCGCTAAAGGAGCCTCCACCCAGGCTTCGACCATCCCGTTAATTTCCTTAGCCTTTACCCATCGGTCAAACCGGAAGCCTCCGCCCCGAAGGAAGCGCCCGCCCCGGATTCGTTTTTCAAATTCCCCGTTCAAATCCCCGTCCGGACTCATGTCCGCCTCTTCCCGTCCGGTCCAAAAAGGGATAACCCTGCCGTCTATGAAGTCTGTCCGTTTAAGGAAATCGATCAAAGGCGGGGCGATCCGGCCTTCCTTGAGGGACCCTCCCACAAAAAAGGTGTCAAACCTGAGCAGATCCGGCAGGGGTTTTTTGCCGCCTAGGTCAAACAAATCGCCGCCGGTTTTTTGGGCGATAGCCTGCGCCGTCCGCCGGGTATCGCCATTTTCCGCGAAGAAAATGATCAGGTTAGGCCCCGTGCGCTGATCCGGAATTGCTTCGGCTCTCCGAAGCGTCAACCCGCACCCGGTGATGAACAACATAAAAAGACAAAACAGGAGGACTTTCAATCGCCGTTCACCAAGCTGTATGAACATATTCCTATTCATTACCGTCTCTTTTCCAATCCTTTTAGAGCGTTATTGTTCCGCTATATCATTTCTCCGAAGCCACCCGGATATGGTATCTGACAATGAAGGGTCAACGGAAGTCCTGATCGCCAGGGTCTCGGCAATAGTTGACCGTGGAACCAACTCGACGATAGCGGAACGGCTCCGTCCGTAACCGCCATGACTGCCAAAAGGAATAATCGTCTTTCCTGAAAAATCGTATTCCTCATTCCGTAAATAAGGTGCAGCGCGTTCAATCTCGAAAAGGTCTCCGCCGGTTTTCTGATGGATGTACCGCGCTATGCCGCGGGTATTACCGGTTTGTGAAAAATAGGCTGCAAGAATTTTTGGCGCTCTTTGGGCTTCCATTTGTGCTCTCATACAGAAAAGCGGTACTATCAAAAGTAACCCCCTTTTTGTTAAGAAACGGTCCATAATTATCATAAAGATAGCTAAACCTTACCGGAAGGTAAATGCACAATTTTGACCTATTTTTTGCCTAATATGCTCACTGTTATACCAGGGTTTCTGCATTACTTTCCAAAAAGAACGGCAAGCATATAGCCTTGGTTCATGGCCGCAGTGAACCGTTTCTTGAAACCCCACATCTTCCTTCTCTTGCCCGAAGATCGGGGGTCCGGTGCCGTCCGAAGTAATGCCGGTGCCGTCTTCCGCACAATATTAAGAGATTATCCGGGAATAAAAAACAGCCGAAAAAAGTATGATAAAGAACACAAGGAACCGGAATTAGGTCATGGGAACTAAGTAACGAACTATGGGAAGCGGTCAAGGAGTTTGTGCCGGAACACCGACGGGACAAAAACCGCACCTATAGCAGGAAACCGGGAGGCGGACGGAAACCGATAGCCCCCGCCGGGTACTGGAAGGCATCTTCTACATGTTACAAACCGGCATCCAGTGGAAGGCATTGCCAAAGGAATACGGGGCAGCCAGCAGTATCTACCCGTATTTCAGTGAATGGGCACAGGCCGGATTTTTCCGGAGGATGTGGCAGGAAGGGGTAATAGCCTATGACCTACTTGCCGATCTTGGCTGGGAATAGCAAAGCGTGGACGGGAATGGGGAAACAAAAGGGATGAAACGGAGTGCGGTGGTCGAGTCACCCGGATTACCCGTCGGTGTCGTGCCGGACGGAGCGAACCGGCATGACCGTAAGCTATTGGAAGGGACGCTCCAGCCAATTATGACCGCGCATCCTTTAGGGATGCAGGTATGCCTTGACGCGGGGTATGTGGGGGCACAAAAAGTAGTAGCAGGGATGGGGTAAGAAGCGAAAAATGGACGGACCGAAAGGCCCTATAAAGCATGAGTGCGTGCCCGTTCCCCCCGAATAGCTTGATACACCCATTGCAGTCAGTCACCCGCAATGAATGTCCGTTATGCGGGGGCAGGTTACCGGAAGGTGAACAGGAAGCGGCGGTATACCCCAGCAGCTAGCCATAGCGCCCAAGGCGTGTATGGTAACCGAGTATCATCGTCAGGGGTATTGGGGTCCGCCTGTCAAAGCGGTCATACGGCGCCCGGAGTGCGGAGCGGGCTGTTTGCAATAAAAAATCCCCGCTTGCGGCGGGGTATTGAAGATTTCTCCTTGATATCTTTGCGTATACGGGAGAACAAATCCCCCGCACCCCAAGTTTTAACCGCCCCAAGGGGCGAGGTATTAAACCCCAAGACAATAAACCTCAGAGCGTTTGTGGGGTACTTGAAAGGGAGATGGTCAATATCGTTCAGTGCGTTGAAAAACTTTTTTCAGGAGGTGCTAGGGATAGGGGTAAGGCGTGGACTTTTAGCCGCATTGCGCCATAATTTTTCTAAGTGAAAAGGGGGTATGCGCCAAAACTAAAATGCAGCCCAAATGCTCTATGTTGTTGTATGACAAGAAATTAAACAAGGTGCTAAGTCTAGGCAGAATAAAGAGTTACGCAGAGGTTTAAAAACCGCCAAGAATCATAAATAGGCGTATTTTAGCTCTAAGTCTAGGCAAGAATTAGACTTGCGTATGGCTAGATTTTGTTATGGCGCAATACGTTTGAAGCGGAGCTTCACACCGCCTTCACTTCTTTCCTCTGTCTGGACAGTTCTTCGTCCCGGGGCCGTCCGTGTCCGGGGAAGGGTGGCAGTCCGGTTTCTGCCGCTTCCCGTGCCTGTTGTATCCACCGGTAGAGCTGGTTCCCGTTGATACCCAAATCCTTTGCTGCTTGGCTCACCGGCTTCTCCCGCTTCTGTGCCAAGGCTTGCCGCCTCGGCTTTGAACTCCTTGGTATACACCCGCCGTTTTTTGTCTTGTTTTCCCATCTTCTTCTCCTCTCGTATTGTATTCCCCGCTTATTTTTGTATCTACCAGATGGGGTAAGGTCCACCGTCCGAGCAAAGCTGACCGCCGCTTTTTTGAGGATGTCATTCGCCTCCCGCAGCGCCGTGGTTTTTTTCCACAGGCGGGCCAGTTCCTCGTCCCACGGTCGTCCGTGTCCGGGAAAGGGCGGCAAACCGCCTCCCGGGATGCTGCATCCAGCGGCGCAACACGCGCTCGGTGACGCCCAAAGCTATGGCGATCAGTCTTAGGGGGTTTTCCCGCTTTTCGGCCAGCGCTCCCCCTTCGGCTTTGAACTTCTTGGAGTAATTTCGCCGTTCCGTGCCTTGCTTTCCCAGCTTCTTCTCCTTGTCTGTTGTAGTCCACGCGTATTTTTGTGTCTACCAGATGGGGTTAGGTCCAATTACCTGGTTATCCGTATGGAAGACAAAAGCGCCCATTCCATGAGGCGGGCATTGGAGCAGGCCCTTCGCCGTCTCCCGCCCCGCCCGGGCAGAACCCGTGCCTATGACAAGGGCCGTGAAAACGCCTTGCATGAGCTGGTGAATGAGGCGCTGGGACGAAGCGGCAATGGCCGATCGTATTTCTGCAAACCTTATCACCCTTGGGAGAAGGGGAGCATAGAAAACCGGAACGGGATATTACGGAGATACTATCCGAAAAAACACGACTTTGCCTGTTAAACCGCAATGATAATGTCCCCCTGTAAGCGCAATAGCAATGTCCCCCTTGGTACAATAGCGGCAGGAGGACCAGATGGCAGGGAGCCTACCAATGGGACAAACGGAACCGGTGAGCGGGAACGTAATGGAACTGGTGAAGCGCGGACAGATACACGATTTGCGCGGCTGCCAAGGAACTGAAAGTAAGCTGTCGGCAGGGGAAGCGAATCTACGCGGCCTCTGTGCAAGAGGGGGACAGCGGGCTTATCCACAGGAATGCGGGGAAACGGGCGAACCGGAAGCGATACGGGAACGGGCGCTGAACGCATACCGGGAGCGGTACGGGGATTGTGGGCCAACCTGTGCGGCGGAGAAGCCGGCCGGGGCGGAAGGGATACGGATACGCGAGGATACGCTGAGACGATGGCTGATAGCGGCGGGGCGGTGGAAGGGGAAGCGGAGGAGGCGCGCCTACCGGAGCCGGAGGGTATTCGGCAGGACCGGTTGTTTTTCCAAGAAACTCGGTAATCACTGGAAAGCCTTCAATATAGCCTTTTTTTATATCAATTATGGGTATGTGTGATCCGTCAGCATACTTTGTAAATCACCACCAAAATTATATGTATAAAGAATATGGAGAGATGGCCGGGTTGTCCACGGCGATAAAGGGTTTTGTTTTTTTAAGGGTCTCTATCTGGCGGTTCAGCCTGACTGAGCCGATAAGCAGGGCCGTGCCCGAGCGGGCATACGATTCCACCGCTTTTTTAATGCGCTTACCCTGATTGAAAAGGCTTGTGATACGCTCTTATCACTGCCTCGTATACGTCCTCAAGGGGCGGGAATAGACCGTTTGGGAAGGGGGCAGGCACGCCTAAAAGGGAGCCCGACCTGGAATAGTAGACACCCCTTATGGCTCAGGGTATGCTTGCACTTATGGCAGTCAAATCCCACATAATCTCCTTACTCAAGGAATTAAACACCGGTATATACGAGAAGGAAGAGGTGATAGCCCTGGCCCTGCTTACGGCTATAGCTGGGGAAAGCCTGTTCCTCCTGGGGCCTCCAGGGGTGGGTAAGAGCCTCATTGCCCGGAGGCTCAAGTACGCCTTTAAGAACAGCAACGCCTTTGAGTACCTGATGAGCCATTTCAGTACCCCCGATGAAATTTTTGGTCCGGTGTCCATTGCAAAACTCAAAGATGCGGATACCTATGAGCGGATAACCCGGGGTTATCTTCCCGAAGCGTCCGTGGTTTTCCTGGATGAGATCTGGAAAGCGGGTCCATCCATTCAGAACGCGCTGCTTACGGTCTTGAATGAAAAGCTCTACCGTAACGGTGAACAGGAAATTCAGGTCCCCATGAAGCTCCTCATCGCCGCATCCAACGAACTGCCTGGTCCGGGGCAGGGCCTCGAAGCCCTTTGGGATCGTTTCTTGGTGCGCCTTCCCGTGGAGAGCATCCAGGATCCAGCCTGCTTTAAGGCCATGATTACCCTGCCCCGGAGTTTTGATGTTTCTGCTCATGACCCGGTGCAGGAGGAACACAAAATCACCGATCCGGTTTATGAAGCCTGGAGTCAGGGCATTGATGCCGTTACCCTTCCGGATCATGTGTTTCAGGTACTCCTGTATATCCGATCCGGCGGTACCCTAACGAGGGGGACATCGGAACCGGTAGAACCGGATCTATCCCCGCCACAAGGAGGGTTGAAAAAAAAATCGGATCGCCGGTGGCGGAAGATCCTGCGCTTATTGCGGACTTCTGCCTTCTTAAATGATCGGAAGCAGGTGAATCTTATGGATTGCTTCCTGATTAAACACTGTCTTTGGGATGTTCCAGAAGAACAGGAAGCGGCGGCCCGGCTGGTTCATGAGGCCATTGAGCAGCACGGATACGCGGCGGCCCTGGATTTCACCGGGATCCGGGAAGAACTGCGGGCATTGCAGGCGGAGATTATCCAGGAGACCAGGCATATTCAGGATACCCGGACTGAAGTGTTACGGGTTGTTGCCGCGGACTATTACCGGATCACTACCGGGGATACGCAAGAAGGGTATATCAAAAAACAGGATTTTGAAGGGCTCACCGCAGCAGCCCAAACCCTGCCCCTGTATTCCCGGCAGCGCCTTGCCTCAGGATACCTGAATCGGAACCGATCCGCCCAATTACAAAAAGGCTCAGGCGCCTTTAGTATGCTGGTAGATGGCATGGAGCAGGATATGGAAACCCGGATGATCCCGCAGGGAAGCGCCCAGGTGAGCCGGGGGAGCGGCCCTTTTCAGGTGGTGATAGAGGGCAGGGAATGTACCTTGGATACCATGCCTGCCGGGGATAAACGGCGGATAAGCCGGAAACCTGCTGCTGCAAAGGAACGGGCCTGGGATGCCCGGATCCAGGGATTTCTGGACTATACCGCCGGGCTGAAAGGCCGGCTTGCTCAGTACCGGAAGCAGGAGTTCAAGCAGCTCCGGGGGAACCTGTTTGTACCCCCTGAATTGGCACACCTCGTGGAGTCCCATACAGCCCTGGTTCACAAAGAACTGGACAAAATCGAGGTGGAGATCCGGGAAATCCAGCACGCCTATAAAACCCTTACCGATGAAGAAGTCCTGCTCCGATGAGCCCTAGGGCTGATTTCAGAGATCACCGCAGGGTACAGGAGGCGGGATATGCAGCGGAATACCTTCCATCAATTTCATAAATTCATCCACTTCGGGGCGGTGGCGGACCAAAACGGCAGAGCCCGGATTGCCGCTGCCATTTATGGATACTTGCTGGATCAACCCGGAAGCGTACAGCGCCTCGCCGGTCTCGCTCAAGGGGATACGGGTATGTTTGCGCGGATCCTCAAAACCATCGTATCCAACCAGGCAATGCGGGAACTCTGCATACAGGACGCCTTGAGTACCCAGGGGTCTGGATCAAGGAAGGGGACCCGTCCCTTGCTCGCGGAAGACCTGACTAAAGCCATCCTGGATTTCATCACTACTACCCAAAGAACCATACAAAAAACCGAAAGCCCCTTTGCCGTGGAACAGAGTCTCTTAGCGGACTTCGAGGCTTTGGAAGCAGAGCGCTTCCCGGAGACCTGGGAAGGACTCGCTCCGTTCATCCAGGAAACCTATGAACCCCAAGAATTGGATGCTGCCTTTTATACCCAAGAGTTTCAGAAAAGTCTGTCTCCTCGCTCCAGACGGAAACGTAAGCCCTCCTGGGCATCATCCTCCTTTGCCGGGGTAAAAGAGCATTTTACCGAACGATGGGCTGCCCTGCTTTCCCAGAAACAAGGGGCCTGGGAACAAGAATGTTTCGAAGCCCAGGGAACGCACTACCGGGAAGCCCTGGACCAACGGATAGAGGCGTATAAAAATATGGAAACCCTGTTTAACCCCTTTCCCGGTGAACCTCGGCGGCTCTGGGACCTGAGCGTGGCAGAACAAAGGGTCAATTTCACGGTGCTCCATGCTTACGCCAAACTCCTGGAACAGGACCCCCTTGTCCAGGACCTAGCCAACAGCCTGGGAAGGCACAAGACCGAAGCATGGGCAACAGAGCCGCTTATGGAAGCTACGCCCCATGAACCGGAGCGCTTGGTGGAACAGGCAAGCAAAGGGGACCTCATTGGGGTGCGGGAAAGCGATGATCTCAGCAGCATCCTCCCTTTTGAGGCAGCTTTACTCACCGATGAGATCGCCCAATGGATGTTCTACCAGAAATTCGCCGCCAAGAAACTGCTCACCTATGCGTACCGGCAGGAGTTTTTTTCTCCCCCCAAAACCCTGCCTTGGATACCTCAGGGCAGAAAAGGACCGGAAACCCTAAAAGGCCCTTTTATCCTCTGTATTGATACCAGCGGTTCCATGCGGGGCATCCCTGAAACTGTGGCCAAGACCCTGTGTTTTGCCCTCTTGAAGATCGCGCTCAAGGATACCCGGGACTGGTATCTGATTTCCTTCTCCACGGGGATGAAGGCCCTGCATATCGCTGAAACCTTACAGTCGCCGGATCTCTTTCAGGCCCTGGACCGGCTCAGCGAGTTCCTGGCTACCAGTTTTTACGGCGGCACCAATGCAGGGCCTGCGCTCCACCAGGCCCTGGACTTGCTGGAAACCCAGGAGTTTCGGAAAGCGGATGTGCTCATGGTTTCAGACTTTATCATGCCCCCTTTGGATGAACCAAGCCTCGCCCGGATCAAGGCTGCCCGGGAAAGGCATACCCGGTTTCACAGCCTCTTGATCGGAGACCAGGGAAACAAAGCCGTCAATCAGGCCGTGGTAGCGGTCTTTGACCACCAGTGGGTATATGAAGCGGACATTCCAGAACTGCCTTAAAATTCCGCGGTCATAAGGCATGCCATGACCTTGGCATCCCCCAGGATATGCTCAATTACCGTGTACTCGTTGGGTTGATGGGCGGTGTTGTCCATCCGGGACCACACCACCGCGGGGATCCCCGCGTTCCGCAGATGCGCGGCTACCGTACCGCCTCCCACGCCAATGAGCCGGGTATCCACCTGGTAGATCTCCTTGACTGCTTGGGAGAGCAGACCTACGAGGGGCGCATCCGGGGGGGTAGGTTTTGATTCCATGGTTTGGACCGGGGTATAGGCGATCTTCACCTGATACGTGGCCTCAATCAGCGCTTTTATCCGGCGGATCTCCTCCAATACGGCCTTGACGGAATACCGGGGTACAATGCGCATATCCATATAAAACACATCTTCCCCAGGGATGGTGTTGATGTTGGGGACATTGGCCTCTTTCTTGGTGGGCTGGAAGGTGGAATAATCCGGCTCAAAGAGAGGATCCCGCTGGGCAAAACGCTGAGAAAGCCCGGTGTGCAGACTCAGGGCCAGATCCGCTGCTGCCAGGTGGGCATTGACCCCCTGGTCAGGCCGGGACCCGTGGGCCTGGACTCCGGTGGTGATAAACCGGACCCACAGGAGGTTCTTTTCTGCGATTTCTATGGTGGCTCCCTGACTATCCCCTCCGTCGGGGATGAGGACCATATCCTCAGGCTTGAAGATGCTCCGGTTCTTAAGGAGCCATTGGATGCCATACTCGCTGCCCATCTCTTCATCCGCCGCAAACAGCAGCTTCACCGTATGGGGGGGCTGGATCCCCTCCTTCACCAACGCCAGAGCCGCGATGATCGACGAGGTGAGGCCCTGTTGGTTATCCTCCACGCCCCGGCCAATGAGCCGTCCCCCCTCTTGCACCACGGTCCAGGGGTCGCTGTTCCAGAGGGCCTTTTCACCGGGAGGGACCACGTCCAGATGACTCATGATCCATAAGCGGGGGGTATCGGTCGTGCCCGGAAGGGTGGCCACCAGGTTAGGCCGTTTACCGCCTTTGGCCTTTGGATCCGGGGCATCGTGCCGTTCCAGGGCCGTGATGCCCCGAGCCGCGAGCCAGGTTTCCAGAAACTCCGCTTTATCCAGTTCTCCTTCTCCGCCAGAAACCGGCGCGATGGCAGGCCGCTTGGTCAACTCGGTTTCCAACTCCACCACTAAGGGGAGGGCCCTGTCAATAAAGGTGCTCATGTCGGGGTTCATGGTATTCTATCTCCTTTCGTATGGATACGTCTTAGCCCTGGTAGTACTGCTTACGGTAGACATTCCAACTGGTCCGCACCAGGGTGTCCAGGTCCGAGAATCGGGCGGTCCAACCGAGGGTTTCCCGGGCATAGCCGGCAGAAGCGGTGAGCTTCCCCGGGTCTCCCTGCCTGCGCTGGGTAATCCTGGCAGGGATGGGCTTTCCGCTGATCCGCCGGGCCGCCTCGAGGATTTCCAGTACGGAAAAGCCGGTTTCGCTTCCCAGGTTGACCGTGAGACTGCGCTGGTATCGGTGGATATAGTCCAAGGCAGCCACATGACCTTTGGCAAGGTCACTCACATGGATGTAATCCCGGACTCCGGTACCATCGGGGGTATCATAATCATTCCCAAAGACCTGGACCTCTTCCCGTATACCGCAGGCTGCCTCCATGATCACCGGAATCAGGTTGGCAGGGTTCTGTTCCAGCCCGGTGATCCGGCCCTGCGCATCGTAGCCTGCAGCATTGAAATACCGGAGAATGGCAAAACGGATCCCTTTAAGCTGTTCATACCACCCAAGGAAACGCTCGATCTCAAGCTTAGTAAAGCCGTAATAGTTTTCCGGATTAGTGGGGTGTTGCTCATCTACCGGAAGATACACCGGCTCCCCATAGACTGCAGCACTGGAAGAAAAAATAATGCAGGGTATCTGGGCTTCCACTGCGGCATTCAGGATGTGTATGGTCCCGTTGATGTTGTTGAGAGAATACTTTTCCGGTTGCACCATGGATTCCCCGGCAGCCTTGTACGCGGCCAGGTGTATGAGGGCATCGAAACCCTCCTTGGCAGCCCGGACCAGGCGGGGATAATCCTGAATGTCCCCGTGAATAAAGGTTTCCTCAGGGAAAAGATTCTCCCGCAGTCCGCTGGAAAGGTTATCGTACACCGTAACCCGATGGCCCTGATCCAGGAATTCCCGGGCTACATGACTGCCGATATAACCCGCTCCGCCAATGATTAGTGTAGTCATACCTTACCAGTATACCCTAAAACCCCATGAGTTCAATCCACTTCATGAAGCATCGGGGAAACCGCGGAGGGTAAGCCCTTTTGTCAGGAGCCCTTTCATCGGACCATAGTCCCTAGGAACCGAGTTTTGAAACTGGCGGGATCATCTTTACCGTGTACCCTTGGCTTCCTCCCAAAACCCATCCATCAGGGCCAGGTTATCCTGGTTCATCTCTTGAGCAATCTCGCCCATTCTTTTTTCCACGTATTTGAACCGTTTGATAAAGGTCCCATTGGTTCGCTGCAGCGCGACCGAAGGCTCCACGTGTAAAAACCTGCAAAGATTCACTACGGAAAAGAGCAGATCCCCTAGTTCCGCTTCCACTGCATCCGCGGCGGATTCAAGCGCCCCTGCGGGCCTATCCCCGGCAAGTCCTTTCAAGGCGGCGGCGGCTTCGGTTACTTCTCTCAGTTCTTCTTCGATTTTACCGACCACCCCCTCCATGCAGGGCCAATCAAAACCCGCTTGGGCTGCCTGCTTTTGGAGCTTATACGCGCGGTCCAGCGGGGGCAGAGCTTGGGAAACCTGATCCAGCCGGGAATCTTTAGGCTTCCGACCCTCTTGTTCCACTTTGATCCGGGCCCAATTATCCAGCACTTCCTGACTGTCCTTGACCTGGAGCTCTCCAAATACATGGGGGTGCCGGCGGATGAGTTTCTCCGAAACCCCGGTAAGCACATCAGCCACCGAGAAAAGCCCTTCCTCCTGGTGCATATAGGAAAGCATGGTTACCAAGAGAAAAAGGTCCCCTAATTCTTCTTTAATATGCGCGGGATCCTGTTCATCTATCGCTTCCACGCATTCATAGGTTTCTTCAAGCAGATCCCCCCGGAGGCTGCGGGGGGTTTGCTCCAGATCCCAGGGACAGCCTCCGGGAGATCTGAGCCGGAGGACGATATCATATAAGCCCTTAAAGGCAGCGCTTGTATCCTGCATACCCTAGTGTGGGGAGCAGCCCCTAAAAGATCAAGCCTGGACGATACCTCTTTTCATAACCTAATCAGGAGAGGGAGCGAGTGGAGGTTCATGTGTGGATAGTAATCCGCAAGGTATGAAGCATGGCCGGTGTGTTTACTTTGCCGGCCGTAACCTTGGGCTATTGCCCGATGGGCACGCTAGGGTATCCGGGTTTCTATGTTTTCCCTATCGCCGGGACCAAGGGAAGCCCCTGCGGTTTTAATGGAGACATGACCCAGTAGTTCCTGACTGTATTTGATACATCTTTATGCCGAAGGGAAGCCTGTCGCTGGGGCGGTACAGCTTGCTTCCGTGGCTTTAGGGTATCATACCATGGAAATAATAGCTGCTTCCGTGGCGGCAAACTTTATTGGACTTGCTCGATAACTCGAACCTGCGGTCCGTTGTTGGTTCTCGAACAACTCTATTGTCTATAGAGGTCCGCTATTGGGGAAGGATGATGGCATGGATTTTAATTTGTCTTTCAATCGCCCTTTGAAATACCATGTCTTTGCTTATTTTTCCTTTAGGCCGGGGATGAGGCGGGGCATCCCCAATGAGGATGATGAACTTCGCTTCTGATTCCCAGGGAAACTGCAGGATCCCCTCATAGAGGGCCTCGTAGACTGCTTCGGGAATATCCCCGCCATTGCCCAGAGAGATCCCGTTTAAGGTCTTTTGAAAAGCATCCAGGTTTTCCGTAAAGGGAACGATCCTGGTGAGGTAGGTGGAATGAGTATAATCCTGGTACAGAACCATACCCACCCGGAATGCGGAAAATTCCCCGGCCATTTCTTTCAGCAGCGCCGGGAGGCTGCGCTTAATCGCCACAATATCTTCCTGCATACTTCTTGTGGTATCCAGGCAGAACACCACATCCAGGGATTTCCGCCGTTCTTTCTCCAGGATCCCTTTAATCTTGTCCGCCAAATCTGCAGGTTCTCTGGACCACCACAGATCCCCGTGGGTGATAGTCGTTATTTCTGCAAACCTATTGATCGTATCCCGCATATAGTTCTTATCCGCAGGACCATCCAAAGGGTTTTGGGTAACCTCAAGGATAAAGGGATTATCCTGGAAATTCCCCCGGTAATCCCCATAGGGCAAGGCAAAACTGCGGATATTGAAATAGGTCCCGTCCTGTACATAAATCTCCCCGTGCCGGGTGTTTTCATAACCGTAATAGAGAATATAGGGAATATAGATATGAAAGACTTCTCCGAAGGCAGGATGGATCTCCGCTGTGGAATCAATGAGGGACCAGACCCTGCTGGTTCGGGTGATGGGTACATCGTTGATGAGCCGGATTTCATCGCCGTTGACTGGATTCCAGTCAGGGGTACGATAGGCATAATTGGGTTCCTTCAGAGCAGGATCCCGGGTCGTTTCGGTAAGCAACACCGAGGCTATAGTGGATTTCTTCCGTATAAACAGATGAAAGCCTCCATCAGCCCCTTGTTCGATCCAGAGGTCTTCTTGGGTTATAGATAAATCCCGGTTTCCCGGCGAGATGAGGGGGGCTGGTTCCTGAGCATACGCTCCCGCAAGGAACAAAGCGGCCAGCACCAAGGCTCCAAGGTTACGCATACTATACTTATCGGATACCCGCCGGGACATCGTAAGGCATCGGCCTCATTTCTACCGGCTTATCTTTAGTAAAAGGGGGGAAATCCCTATCTGGATAACTTTATTCGGATGGAATATACTAAGGGTCAACCTGAAATCCGGGTATAGATAAACGGATAGATCCAAGGATTAACAAAGGCATACCTAGTACTAATTAAAACGCTTATTTAAGGAGAAAACAGCATGGAAAGGGATACATCACCTGATAAGATGGATATACCTGCGGTTATTGCACCTATTATCCGGGGTTTGTGTATCAATACCCTAGGCTATTCCTGGGTTGTTATGTATGACCCGGACACAAAGGAGATACCTCCTGAGGCCCTTATTGTAGACATTGAGCCGGCATTGACCGAAATGGATACCGTACATGAAGAATCCGCGGCCAAGATATTTCGGGAAGCCTATACCGCCTGGGAATTTGACATCGCCCCTACCGGGGCGGATGCGGCGATCCAGGCCACTAGGATCAAGAGGGGGCCTTCCTGTGTAGCCGTAAAACGAAAAGACACCCTGGAAGCCTGCTATTGGATAGATCGGAGTCTGGATGCGGTGAAACAGCGGATAGCAGACAAGAACGCTTCGCTGCTCAAAGAGAAGGTCCCGAGTGATCTATCGGCGAATAGTGCTCCGAGCCCAGCCTTTAGTGCGGATCAGCGGGTCGATGTGGTGAGGAACAAGGTGGCCCTGGTAAGCGGCGGGATGACCCGAAACCGGGGTATAGGCGAAGCCTTGGTGCGAAGCCTTGCTCGCTCAGGGGCTTTGGTTTTTATTGCAGATTCCGACCGGGCTGAGACCCAGCGTTTGGCTGAAGCGATCAATGAGCAGGAGCAGCGGACCGCCGCGGTCCCGTTACAGGTGCATGGGGCCGATGAGGGGTCGGTGCAGCGGCTCTTCCAGAGCATAGCGAAAACCACGGGAGGGCTTGATATCTGTATCAGTAATGAGGATCTGCTCCGGGCAGCGTCGGTTTTGGAACAATCCCTTGAGGATTTTCAGGCGGTTACGGATATCAATTATACCGGGTTCTTTCTCATACTCAAATACGGGGGCTTGATGTTCCAGCGGCAGCATCGGACCGCTCCTCAGTGGAAGACCGATATCATCCAGATCAACGCTAAATGGGGTCTTGTAGGGTCTGAGAGCCACGGCGCCAATGCAGGGAGCAAATTCGGCGGGCTTGGGCTGGTAAGCAGCGCCGCCCTGGAACTGGTGGACTATAACATCAAGGTCAATGCCATCTGTCCCGGTAGTTTTTTCGACCATCCCTTGTGGTCTGATGTGGAACAAGGGCTTTTGGTACAGTACTTTAAAAGCACGAAGATTCCCGGGATAAAAAGCCCTGCGGAGCTGCGGGCCCATTATGAAGCGGCCATACCCATGAAACGGGCCTGTACCGAGGATGATGTGGTCCGGGCCCTGTATTACCTCATTGAGCAGGAGTATGAAACCGGTCAAGCGATTCCGGTTACCGGAGGAGAAGTGATGCTTCATTAACCCAAGCCCCGCCTGGAGCAGAAGGAGGGATAGATGCGCTCGCAAAAAGAAATGGTTTTGGATACTAAGATTATGGATACCCTGAAAGGCTTGAACCTTTCAGTAAAGGCGCTGAGTGCAGGGAAAGGTATTATTGAAGATGGGGAAATCCAAAGCATACAAGAATATGCCAATACGGTTTCCATTAAACGTTTGGGCTATAATGATCACGGTCCGGTACACATGCGGACCGTGGCGCTCAATGGGCTTATCATGCTGGATCTGATCCGGAAGGCAAAAATTCAGACCAGTCTGGAACGGGAAGAATGCGGCAGCTTCGAGGACAGCGTCATCGGGGTACTCCTGGCGGCCTTTCTCCACGACATCGGCATGTCCGTAGGCCGTCAGGACCATGAACTCCACAGCGCCTATATGGCATACCCGATTTTAGATAGACTCCTGCAGCAGGTGTATGGTTCAGATATGCAGAAGCGGGTTACGGTCCGATCCCTGGCTTTGGAAGGCATCAGCGGACACATGGGAAACCGGGTCATTCATTCCCTGGAAGCGGGGATCCTCCTCATCGCGGATGGCTGCGATATGACCAAGGGCAGGGCGCGGATCCCCATGGCCCTCTCAGAAGTTCCCAAGGTGGGGGACATCCATAAATACTCCGCCAATTCCATCGAAGAGGTTCGCATTTCCCCGGGGATTGAGCAGCCTATTCGGATTGATATCGTCATGTCCAGCGAAGTCGGCCTCTTCCAGGTCGAAGAAGTGCTGCTGGGAAAGATCGCCGCCAGTACGGCGAAGCAGTACACTGAATTATACGCCCTGATACACCGGGGGAACCCTAAACGGTATTTATGAAGGAATTTTCACGGCTTTTTTCCAAACCCACGGAGGTGTGCAAAAGGTGCTGTATTTTTTTAAGAGGACGGCCTTAGTATGATTTTTGAAGATTGTGTCCTGGAACCAGGAAAAGCCCTGCCCGTCGGGGCCTCGGTAACCGGTCAGGGGGTGAATTTCTCCGTGTTTTCCCGCCATGCCGACGCAGTTACCTTAGTGCTCTTTGCATCTCCAGAACCGGACAGCGCCTACAAGCAATGGAAGCTGGATAGGCAGATAAACCGGACCGGGGATATGTGGCATTGCCATATCCGGGGGCTTAAGGCCGGGGCCCTCTACCTCTATAGCGTGGACGGACCCTATATCCCGGAAAAGGGGTTTCGGTTTAATTGCCATAAATCCTTGCTTGATCCCTATGCCAAGGCGCTGACCGACTTACGGGGCTGGGACCTGCGCTCATGTATGGGGTACAATCCTGAGGATCCCCTGGAGGATCTTTCCTTCTCGCAACACGATGACCTGCATACCAAACCGCGGTGTATTGTGATCGATGATACCTTTGACTGGCAGGGAGACCGGCCCCTCAACTACCCCCTCAGGTTCAGCGTGCTGTACGAAACCCATGTCCGGGGTCTTACCAAGCATCCGAATTCCGGGGCGGCCCATCCCGGAACCTACCGGGGGGTGATTGAAAAGATCCCCTTTTTTAAGGAACTGGGCATCACCAGTCTGGAATTCCTCCCTATTCAGGAATTCAATGAACAGGAACAAACCCGGATAAACCCCCGTACCGGGGAGCGTTTGGTTAATTATTGGGGCTATTCCACGGTGGCCTTCTTTGCCCCCAAGGGTTCGTATGCTTCGGATTCCAGCCCGGGAGGACAGGTCCGGGAATTCAAGGAGATGGTCCGGGAGCTGCATAAGGCAGGACTGGAGGTGATCCTGGACATCGTGTTTAACCATACCGCTGAAGGGAATGAGCAGGGCCCCACTTTCTCCTTCCGGGGCCTGGATAACAGCATCTACTATATCTTGGATGAACATAAACGGTACTATAAGAACTATTCCGGCTGCGGCAATACGGTCAACTGTAACAATCCGGTGGTGCGGACCTTCATCCTGGACTGTCTTCGCTACTGGGTTATGGAGATGCACGTAGACGGTTTCCGCTTTGACTTGGGTTCCATCCTGGGCCGGGATCAGCAGGGGCGGCTCATGGAAAATCCCCCCACCTTGGAACGGATCGCGGAAGATCCGATACTGCGGCATACCAAGATCATCGCCGAAGCCTGGGACGCAGGGGGTGCCTACCAAGTGGGCTGGTTCCCGGGAGGCCGCTGGGCGGAATGGAACGACCGTTACCGGGATGATGTGCGGAAATACTGGCGGGGAGATGCCCGGCAGACCGGGTCCCTGGTAACCCGGCTGGCCGGGAGCTCAGATCTGTACCTGAGAGACGGGCGAAAGCCCTTTCATTCGATCAACTTCATCACCAGCCACGACGGGTTCACCCTCAAGGATCTGGTATCCTATAGTACCAAGCATAACGAAGAAAACGGCGAGTATAACCGGGACGGCCATGATATGAATTACAGCGCCAACTATGGGTTTGAAGGTCCGTCATCAAACGCCGTGATCGAAACGGTCCGGGAGCGGCTCATGAAAAACTATATCGCCACCTTGATGGTTTCATTAGGGACCCCCATGATCCTGGGGGGCGATGAAATGGGGCGGACCCAAAGAGGAAACAACAACGCCTATTGTCAGGATAACGAAATCTCCTGGTATGATTGGTCCCTGCTGGAAAAAAACCGGGGTCTTTTCCGGTTTGTTAAGGAAATGATCGC
>JAIRNP010000151.1 GCA_031258005.1 Treponema sp. | reverse complement strand
GCGCCGGCGGCTCGCCCAGGCAAACCGTATACCAACGCAGGAACGGACATAGCTTTGGCAACATTTTCTAAATGAGGCATCCATAGTTTTCGACAACATTTCAAAATGAGGCATTTCGGGACGCGCATAAAGTAGGGGTGCAATTTTCTTTTTCGGGGTCTGACCCCCTGGCCGGCGCCAGGTACCGTTTTTGCCTTTCTCCCGGTCCTGGACAAACACATTTCAATATGTTACACTAAACTTAGACAGGCAAAGGCGGTACCTGAAACGAGAGGCTTTCCCAAAACCTCAGTTTTGGGAAAGCAATCGTATAAAAAGTACTTTTGTAAGGCCGATAGGCCTGAAAAAGTACAGGAGCCTGGCCCAAAACCGCGCGCTTTAGCGCACAGTCAATTAGTTTTGGGACAGGCTCACGATACATGGGATTTAGCCTGTGCAAACGGGTTTTAATATGCGAACTTCTACTTCCGAAACGGCTTCTCCTGCCATAACTTTCAACGATCCCTGGAAGATCCTCAAATCCCGGGCCTACAATTACCGGTTTAACATCAACACCGGTTTCTTTGCCCGGTGGGGCGCCGCTCTGGAAGATGACCCGTACCGTTCCCCTTACGGTCCTGAAATCGCCGACATAGAGATAAGCACCATCTGCGGCGGCGTCAACGGCAAACTTTGTCCGTATTGCTATAAGGCAAATACAAGACAGGGAAAAAATATGCCTTTCGATCTTTTTAAGACAGTAATCGAAAAAATAAATCCCCATAATCAGCTTACCCAGGCGGCGCTTGGTTTCGGCGCAACCGGAGAAGAAAATCCCGCGCTCTGGGATATATGCGCATGGCTGCGTGAGCAAAACATCATCCCCAACGGTACGGTAGCCGATATTACCGATGCGACAGCCGACAAAATCGCCCGGTATTTTGGCGCCTGCGCGGTAAGCAGCCATTTCCTGACCGCCGGGAACGGTCTTTGCTATGATAACGTCAAACGCCTTACCGATCGCGGGATGAAACAGGTAAATATTCATTATGTCCTTGAGCGGGAGACAGCGGGAAACGCTTTCCGGGTATTACGGGATATTAAAGAAGACAGCCGTCTTGCCAAATTGAACGCATTGGTCTTTTTGTCCCTCAAATCAAAGGGCAGAGCGGTTAATGGAAAGAATTTTGAGGAATGTCGCAAAGTACTGGCGCTTAAGAACGGCGAATGTCCGGTATTTGAGCTCTAAAAAAACAGGAAGGGCATAACATGAAAATCAGGACAGGTTTTGTATCAAATTCCTCTACATGCAGCTTTGTTATCAAACGGTCGGCTTTATCAGATGAAAAACTTGAACGGATCAGACAATACGTGGACTGCGGCTTACTTGAAAAATGCGGGAAAAAGAGTACCCGTTGCCCTGGGTGCCGGGATGATTTTTGGGAATACAATGACCAGGGATGGGAAATCAAAGTTACGAAAAAATCCGTTTCCTGCGACACATCAATGGCCAATTTTGATCTCTATTCCTATATCACCAGGGTACTCGAAATTAATCCCCGTCGGACCGGTCGTTTGAAGAAGTCAAAAAAGATCATGAGGAAATGAGGGGCCCATTTTTTTTGAAGTGCGAAAGTAGGAGGGCATAGAAACGGCATCGTAAACACGGTAGTATAAAGTTGCACAACGGTATGGGTGTTCCACATGGATAGTGTATACGGTAAGCAAGCAATATGTGAAAGAAGGTATAGAGCGGGTACTCAACCGGAAGAAACGGGAAACCCCTCCGGTGCCGGGCAAAGTAACCGGAGAGATAGAGGCGAGGATTATCGCCATGAGTTGCGGCGAACCGCCTACCGGGTATAGCCTGAGGACGCTGAGGCTGCTGGAAGAAAGAAGCAAGCTTATAGGAGGCATTCAACTGTCACACACCACCATAGGGTCGGTGTTAAAAAAAACACTCCTCAAACCTCATCTGAAAGCGTGCTGGTGCATAGCGCCCAAGCAAAACGCAGCGTTTGTGGCCTGTATGGAGGATGTTCTTGAGGTGTATCAGCGGCCCTATGACGAAAGCAGGCCGGTGATATGCATGGACGAACAGCCGGTACCGCTCCTGGGGGAGAAGCGGGAGCCCATAGGGATGAACGAACATCACAGCAAACGGGAAGACCGCGAGTATGTCCGCAAGGGGGGGACCTGCAGCGTGTTTATGTTCGTTGAGCCGTTAGGGGGCATGTGTGTGCATCCCGGCAGAGGACGAGAAAGGACTGGGCGCGGGAAATCAAGTCGATAGTAACGGAACAGTATCCTCATGCGGAGAAGGTGGTACTGGTGATGGATAATCTGAACACGCACACAATATCGTCGTTATACGAGAGTTTTCCGGCGGAGGAAGCGTTTAAGATAGCGCAAAAACTGGAGATACACTATACGCCCAAGCATGGGAGTTGGCTTAACATAGCGGAGATAGAGTTAAGCGCTCTTGCCCTGCCAGTGTTTAGACCGGCGGATAGACACGCTGGAAAAAATATCGACAGAAATTGAGGCATGGCAGGTTGAGCGGAACGGGAAACAGAAGCTCGTGAAGTGGCAGTTTACGACAGAAGATGCCCGGATAAAACTTCACAGTTTATATCCGATTCTTTAGTCTTTACAGCCTACTAGCGCCAAGAATAAACGCCGTTGTTTTTCATCCAACAATGGAAGCATTGCGGTAACTCTGTTTTCAATAATTGTTCTGCTATCCATAGCATTTTCCTCCCCTCAATTTGCTATGGATAGTATATCATATTTGCCTCAATATTACAACTTATTTTCTTACAGTTCCTAAGCGTCGGGGATTTTCCGGCCCTTTACGCGCTCCAAAATATACGTTTCGTCCGCTTCGCACACCCCTTCGAGCAGTTTTGGGTTGTCCGCCTGCTCCCGCTCAAGGCAGTACAGGATTTTATGGCGCATATGGAAGACGGTTTCGTGGTGAAGGTCCAGCACCGCCAAAAGCCATTCGCACACCCTCCGCGCCAACGCTTCACGCTTCACCCGGGTAAATACCCGGAAAACCGGGCGCTCATCGGGTATTCCCTGGGGTGCTTCCAGCAATTGCCTCACCTCCTGTTCCCGCAACAGGCCGAATTGCTCCATATCCTCACCATCTTCCCCGCCGCAGAGAAACGTCCCCAACCCTATGACGACTATAGCTTCCCGTTTGTCTCGTATGGTTCCCCATACGCATCGCGGGTCCGGCACTTCCTTGATCCTTTCAGCCAATCCTCCGATATCCATACTATCCCCTCCTAAGGATAGTCTCATTTTACCTTTCGGGGGACAAAAGTAAATACAGGAGCCCTGCTTAGTACCCTGCTTTTTAAGCCGGCACTCCGTACCACGTTCGCCTGCATACCGCTCTACCGGTATCCTCTCTCCCGCATCCCTGCTTTCCTCCCGCGTCTCCCGATAGGTCAGCCGTTTTCCCCTCGGGCATACGTACTACGCCTCTTTTCTCTGCTAGTCCCCCTTCTCCCTATGCCATCGCTCCGCTTGCAGCTTCCTGCTCTGTTCTTTCCGGTCCATCCCCTCCAGCACCTCCGCCACCATCCCCGGGTTTTCCCCATACGGGTACTGCGCTGCGCTCCCCTCCCCCGCATCGGCTCTGATCGCCTGCCGCTTCTCCCCTAGCCCTTGCTGCTGCCTCCTCACCGGGGCTTTCAAGGTTCGGGTGTCCGCAGGCTTGGGAACTAGAGCATACCCACGCACCAATCCCTTCTCCCTTCCTCTCTGCACCGTGTATAGTCGTTCTACTTTACAATACCGAAGATATTAATTATACTATGGCACATGGCATACGATGTAGTATTTACAAAGCGTGTAATTGAATATAAAGACGCGGGGCATACATGTAAGGATGTGAATGAAGCATTTGGCGTTGATTCCAAGCGGTATTATAGCTGGAAGAAATAACGTGAACAGACTGGTTTTCCTGAATACAAATCACCTAAAGAAGGCTGCGGAAAAATAAACAAAAATGAACTTGCTTGTTTGCTTGAGGAACATCCTGACTGGTATTTGAGAGAGTTTGCGGAAAAAGTACATATTTGTCCGCAGGGCCGTACACAACATGTTTAAAAACGTGGTATTACTCGTAAAAAAAACTTTTACCTATTCCGAAAAACCTGAGAAAGAACGGGAAGTATTCCTGAACCGGATCGCCAAAACACCCGAAGAAAAACGGGTATATGTCGATGCATGCGGCATACCAGAGTGTCTTCAGCGTGAATACGGACGCGCGTTACGGGGGGTAACGGTTTGTGACACCAAAGGAGGTCATAAGTTTCACCGGATACATGTTGTAGCTGCGGTGATACATGAAAAGAATGAGACAAAAAAGATTGCGCCTGAATGTCATAACGGTTCCATGAACGGAGAACATTTTGAAAGATGGTTTGAGTGTAAGCTGCTCAACAAAGTAAAAACCGGTTGTGCGATATTTATGGATCGTGCAAGTTTTCACAGGAAGAAACATCTTGAAAAGATAGGTGAGAAAGCTGACGTTACTTTACTCTTTCTTCCCGCATATTCTCCTGACTTTAATCCGATAGGGAAAGACTGGGCAAATATGAAGCGTACCTTGCGCGATACCGCTTCTCTTTGTGATTTACTTAAGACCGCAGTTTACGATTATTGGCATTAGGTTTTTTTAGGTAGAACGACTATAGCTAAAAACGCTCTTTGATCGTATGCCGTTTCCCCGGATGATTGGATTACCCTTCTCCCGTGGAACATCTTACCCTAACAAGAGGAGAATTGACAGCTACATGAACCACAGCCTTGGTGTTCCTACAAGCTACTACACCACCACGCAGAGGGATGCGCAAAAGAGCACTGCGGGTGACAGTTACCTGATGAAAGGCTCAACTGATAAAACCATGCTGCGCCCGCAAGGGGCGGGTGGACTGGTGAGGCAGCCGGCCGGGTTATCGCGGACTTTTAGTCCGTACCAAGTCCATTGTAGTCCTGCCTGCCTTGTTATGCTTGTTTCTTGTTATCAGATAGCGATGGAGTTTGCCTGTACCGGTATGGTTTGAGAAAAGCTGATCCTGTTCCAGCCGGGCCTTATTCCCAGATAAGTTCTGAACTCTACGGCCTGGGATTCCCATTGCCCAGGAGGCCAATTAGTTTTTCCACCATGCTTTCCATGCTTGCGGTATCTGCCACCAAGGTCTCCATACCATACCTTGCCGCGGCTGCCGCAGTTTGCCTGCCGATGCATAGGGCCTTGATCCTTCCCATCATGTCCGCACCCGTGAGGGCTCTGAAGCCTTCCACCGTGGACGCACTGGTAAAGGCAAGCCAGTCAAGCCCCTCCAAGAGGAGTTCCCGATAGGATGGGTCAAGGTATCCTGCAGGAGGCACGGTGTCATAGATCGGAATATCCACGAAATCAATCCCTGCCGCTTGGAGGGGCCGGAGTACTTCATCGGTTCCGATCCTGGACCGGGGTATGATGACCCGTTCACCTGCTTGTACCGCCTGGGCAAGGGCGGTTCCCAAGGAAGGGCCGTTGAACTGGTCTGGGACCAGATTCGTCAGTATCCCCCGATCTGCCAGAGCCCCGGTAGTGGCCCCTCCGATAGCGGCAAACCGAATCCCCCCAAGGCTGCGAATATCCCGGTGATAGGCCTTGAGCTTAGCAAAAAACACCGCCACTCCCTCAGGACTGGTAAAGACAAGCCAGTCCCGGCTGCTCAAGGTGGACAGCGCCTGTTCTAAGCGGGGAGTCTCCTGGATGGGGACGGTCTGTATCGCCGGTATGGGGACTACCTCTGCTCCTGCAGCCGCGAGTAGTTCTGAGAGGCGAGATTCCTTCCGAGTAGGTCTGCTTACCCCGATACGGAGTCCCGCTAAGGGCTTTGCTTCGATCCAAGAAAACCACGCGGCTAAGCTGCAGACTTCTCCAATCACGATGACCGCCGGGGCCGTGATACCCGCCTTATACGCCTCGACCCTCAAACGGGATACACAGGAGAGAACCTTGCGCTGTTTCGCCGTAGTCCCCTGTTCCAGGACCGCCCCGGGAGTATCCGGATCCAGCCCGGCATGGATCAAGCCCGTACAGATCCCTTCCAACGCGGTACATCCCATAAGAAAGATGAAGGTTCCCCCGGCCTGCACTAAGGCCTTGTAGGGTATGCCCGGGGGTTCCGTACCTTCCTTGCTATGGCCGGTGATGATATGGACCGCAGAGCCATAATCCCGGTGCGTTACGGGTATGCCGAAATAAGCGGGAACCCCGAGGGCTGAAGATACTCCCGGCACTACTTCAAAGGGGATACCCGCTTCCTTAAGCCCTTCCAATTCTTCTCCTCCCCGGCCGAAAAGGAAAGGGTCCCCTCCCTTGAGTCGAACCACCTGCTTACCCTGGGCTGCGTTTTTCGCGATGAGCCGGTTTATTTCCTCTTGAGAAATAAGGTGCTTTCCCGGCTTTTTTCCTACATATATCCGTTCTGCCTGCACCGGAATCCGGGCAAGAATACCCTTCCCCACCAAGCGATCGAAGAGCACGACCTCCCCTTTCTGTAGAATCTTTTCTGCCTTCACGGTGAGCAGTCCCGGATCGCCGGGTCCGGCGCCTAAAAGCCATACCTTTCCGGGCCTACCGCTTCGTGCATGGTGTCGGGCCAGAAGCCGTAAAGCCAAGCACTCGCCCAGATGCTTCCCTTCCGTCTTGGCCCCGGTAATACGGTCCTGTAGTATTTTTTCTCCTGCTTCTTGGGCCGGTTCATCCGGGTAATAGAGGCCGGTGAGGTGCAGGGTTTCCCCTTCAAGCACAGCATAGGCTGCTATGGGCGCGCTGCAGCCCCCGTTCAAGGTTCTTACAAAGGACCGTTCCGCCTCTGCACAGATCCGGCTTTCAGTATCCGAAATTGCTTGTACCAGTTCCTGTATCAGCCGGGAAGCCGGGTCATGCGGTTCATCCCGGATAACCACTGCCAGGATCCCTTGGCCTGCAGCGGGCATGATTTCGGAGACGGTAAAAATCCGGTGGATCCTCTTTTCAAGGCCGAGCCGCTTAAGCCCGGCCGCTGCCAGTACCAAGGCCCCGTATTTCCCCTGATCCAGCTTTTCCAGCCGGGTAAGCACGTTACCCCGGATCGACGCAATCGGCCAATCCGGGTAAACGTGAGCCACCTGAAGATGCCTCCGTCGACTGGAACAGCCGATAGGTTTTCCTTTATCCGGCTCAGTCCTGCCCAGGGGGAGAACCAAGGCGTCCCGGGGATCTTCCCGAATACTATAGGCGCCAATCTTAAGATGCTCCTCCACGTCCATAGGAATATCCTTCAAACTGTGGACCGCTCCATCAATCTGGCCCTCGATCAAGGCCCGGTCCAATTCCTTGACAAAGAGCCCTTTCCCCCCTCCCTGGCCCAGGGGTTTATCTACGAAGAGGTCACCGCTGGTCTTCATGGAACGTACTACCCATGCATACTGAGGATACCGCGCCCTGAACTCCTGGATGAGGAGTTCAGTCTGAATAAGGGCAAGCCGGCTGTCTCGGCTCCCGATGTACAGTTTCCTCATACACGCTCACTTGTTCCTTCTGATGGGCTTGTATGCTCACCGGTTTTACCGTTACTTGAGGATTGCAGCGCGCTGGTCTCCAAAGCATGAACGCAAGGCTCCCACATACGCCAATCCAGGGTATCCCGCAGGCCAAACAGGAGTTTCCCCAAGACCATCTGAGATGCATGGGAAAGAGCATTCCGCAATCGGTCCTGGGATTCAGCATCCAGCCCGAGACTAACCAGATGATGGTTAAGGCGCAGCAGCATATCTGCGGATGCCGCCTGCTGGATCCCGGTAATACGGCCTACATACTTCCGAAAAGCATACCAAGAGGAGAATTCCGTCATGGTTTCGTGCAGTATGGCCTGTATTGCGGCTTCATCGGAGGGCTCGTCTTTTTTAAAAATCCCCTCTTCGAGTTGATCCATGTCGATAAGGGTCATCCCTTCCAGACTGCGTAATGCCGGCTCCATATCCCGGGGCATCGCCAGATCGATGAACAAACGCTTCCGGTTATCCCATAAGGGGGCAAGCTGCTCAAAGGTAAGGGTATGATGGGGGCTCGTGGTGGCGCTTATGCAGACGGTATAATCCCCTAAGGAGGCATACCGCTGGTCGTAATCTATGACCTTACAGCCTTGATGTACCAGGGCTTCCCCTTGCCGGTGCCCCCTGAGGGTTACCGTAACCTGACAACCGGCATGGACCAAATGCCCCGCGGTCTGCCGGCCAATTACCCCGTTTCCGATTACCAAACAGGTAAGGCCATATAACGCAAGGTGATGGGCATCACCATAGGCTCGTATCCGCTCCACTGCCACCGAAGCAATGGAGACATTCGCCCGGTTTATATTCGTCTCGGTTTTTATACGCTTCGCGCAGCCAATGGCCATCTGAAATAACCGTTCAAGCACCGGATCCGTGCTTTTTGCCTGCTGCGCCGCATCTAAGGCCCCCTTGACCTGAGCGAGGATTTGATGCTCGCCCATAATCGGCGATTTTAAGCCGCTGGTCAACCGGAACAGGTGTTCCACCGCATCCATACCGTGCCGGCATACCAATAAACCCGGCGGAACCTCACCGGAACCCTCTGGAAGACTCGGGGTTTTCAAGGTCCAGAGGAGTCGTTCCGGCCCGGGGTCTTCCCTCGTGCTCCCGCTGAGATACAGCTCGGTTCGGTTACAGGTTGCAATAATGACGCAACCCAGATGCGGATAGGCCCCGGCGATCCATTCCAGCGCAACCTCCAGAGCAGAGGCGGTAAAGGTAAACCCCTCTCGTTGGTGCATATTCACCCTCGTATGGTCAATACCTGCCATCTGTATATACATCCTGCACGCCTCCTGAGCATCATCTTTTCCCCTATGGAGCATCCATTACTGTTTTCAGGACCGAGCAAGACCGTCTAGAGTACCTTTAATGGTTCCCGGTTCCTGAGCAACTGCTTTCTTCTGTCCCGTTGGCTCGGTATTTTAGTATTTTTGATGCTATTTTCTTTTAGTTCATTTTTCGGTAAGGCGCCGAAGCTGAGTATACACCGGTTGGTTATACTCCGATATGACTTACTATAGAGAATAATATTCATCAAATCCCCTCCTCCACAGCAACATACCGGAAGGATCCCGCAAGATAAGGCGAGACTTCCAAGCCATAGACGGAGCCATTACAAAAAGCAGGGGCAACAATAGGGTACATAGCGTCCTCCTCGGGACCTGTCCTGTAAGGGCCGCAGCGCTTACAGGACTCCTGACCCCCGGATTATCTCAACGGGATAATGAAGGAGGGATACCCACTCCGTTCTTCCGCAGGTGTCAGGTACTTGCGTAAAGACCGTCTCCCGGCTTCCGGATCCAATTACTCACGACGCCTTCTTATCCAATACTGCCTGAGGCATAGGCCTTGGCAAACCTCGCATAATGGCTTTTTCACGGGCGGCTTAACAGGAAGCCCCGGATTGTCGCTTTTATCCCCGGTTACGGTGGCGGGACCGCCGCGGATTTGCACCGCATTCCGATATCCCTACGCATGAAATGCTTATATAAACTATAACAAGCCTTTTTCAGCACTCAGTTCGTCTTAAAAAGGCCTTTATCAGTGAATATAGCATAGGCAGGTTTAGTATGTCAATCTCGTATCAGGGTCAGCAATTCCGAATTCAACCGCCTGGAACATTGCTCCAGGTTCTATATCCAAAGGGGCCGGGCCCATTGCGAGGAGGGAGCTGCTTTTAGGGTTTCCCGAATCTTCTATAAAGTATCTCCTCCAAAACCCGCGGGTATTCGTGAAAGGGGCAAATTTTGCGTATACCATAATTTTTAGTATTGCCGCAATGCCTGCTATTTAGTATTTTATAAAAAAGCCTTAACACGATATGAGGCGATAATGTATTTCATAACATACCGATTTATTCGCCGGCAGGAGAGCAGTACGGAGAACGTAGTCCTGTTTATGGGTAATGGGAGGGTGAAGATCGTCTTCTCATCGAATCAATCGGTAAATAAAAGAGGAGAAAAGAAAAATGGCGAAACAGTTGTTGTTCAACGAAGATGCCCGCCGTAGGTTGCTCGCGGGGGTTGAGCAAATTTCCAAGGCCGTCAAGGTTACCCTCGGGCCCAAGGGGCGGAATGTTCTCTTAGACAAGAAATTCGGTGCCCCTACGGTTACTAAAGATGGTGTTTCTGTGGCAAAAGAAGTAGAACTGGAAGATCCCTATGAAAACATGGGAGCGCAGCTTCTTAAAGAAGTGGCCACCAAAACCAATGATGTAGCAGGAGATGGTACTACCACCGCTACGGTGTTGGCCTATTCCCTGGTTAAAGAGGGGCTTAAATCCGTGGCTGCCGGGATGACCCCTATTGAATTGAAACGGGGTATTGATAAGGCCGTAGAGATTGCTGTTGAAGAAATCAAAAAAAATGCCAAAGAAATCAAGGACAAAGAAGAAATTTCCCACGTTGCTTCAGTTTCGGCCAATAATGACAATGAAATCGGTAAAACCATCGCAGACGCCATGGAAAAAGTCGGCAAAGACGGGGTTATCACCGTGGAAGAGTCCAAAACTATGGATACCACCATCGAATTTGTGGAAGGTATGCAGTTTGACCGAGGCTATATTTCCGCGTATTTCGTAACCGACCGGGATACCATGTCCAGCGTATACGAAGATGTGTATATCCTCATTCATGACAAGAAGATTTCTTCTATGAAGGATATGCTTCCCCTCCTTGAGAAAGTTGCTCAGAGCGGTAAGCCCCTGCTCATCATTGCCGAAGATGTGGATGGTGAAGCCCTTTCTACCTTGGTGCTGAACAGCCTGCGCGGTACCCTCCGGACCTGTGCGGTTAAGGCTCCTGGCTTTGGGGATCGCCGCAAGGCTATGTTGGAAGACATTGCCATCCTCACCGGCGGAGAAGTCATCACCGAAGAACTGGGAATCAAACTGGAAAATACCGAAATCTCCCAGCTTGGTAAGGCAAAGACCGTCAAGATTGACAAGGACAACACCACCATCATCAACGGTGCGGGAAAACCCAAGGAAATTCAGGACCGGATCGCCCAGATCAAGGCTCAGATCGAAGATACCACTTCCGACTACGACCGGGAGAAGCTGCAGGAGCGGCTTGCGAAGCTGGCCGGAGGCGTGGCGGTAATCAACGTGGGAGCGGCCACTGAAGTAGAGCTGAAAGAGAAGAAACACCGGGTCGAAGACGCCCTTTCCGCCACCCGTGCTGCTATTGAAGAAGGAATCGTCAGCGGCGGTGAGATTGCCCTGATTGAGGCGGCTATTGCCTTGGACAAAGCGGATACCACCGGGCTCACGGACGATGAAAAGGTGGGCTTCAAGATCGTTAAACGGGCCTTGGAAGAACCCATCCGGCAGATCGCAGAAAACGCGGGCCTTGACGGCGCGGTCATCGCGGACAAAGCCAAGATCGAAAAGAAGGGGATCGGCTTTGATGCGGCTAAGATGGAATGGGTGGATATGGTGAAAGCCGGTATCATCGATCCCGCAAAGGTAACCCGTTCTGCCCTCCAGAACGCCGCTTCCATCGCGAGCCTCTTACTCACCACCGAATGTGCCATCACCGACATCCCTGAAAAGAAGGAAGCTGCTCCTATGCCCGGTGGCGGAGGAATGGGCGGTATGGGAGGAATGGACTACTAAACCTTTAAACCGCCGCCCCCAGAAACCACTGGAGGTACGTGGAGGGGTTTTTGGTTTATACCCCTCCACGCTATCCTCAAGCCTTAGCGCTTAGCCACAACTTTTTCCTTTTCTTTGATTATCTTCGCATCCAGTTTATCAATGAGTTTATCAATAGCCGGGTTGAGTTCAAAATCGGTTTCTTTGAGATGAACCGATACGCCCCAGCGAAAATTGACCCGTGCCTCAACCGCGAAGTCCTTATCTTTAGTAAGGGTAAACAGGAGATCAATGATCATATTTTCTGCATTATGTATGCGGCCCAGTTTGCGATTCAGGTACTCCCGGGCATCCTCCTTCAAGGTGAAATGAACGGCCTTGATGTCAATATTCATACTAGCTCCTATAAATTAAGAAAATAGAGGCTTTCCCAAAACTTCAGTTTTTGGGAAAACTCACTATAGAGATCGTTTCAAAATCTGCCATTTTGAAACGATCTCTATTACTAAAGAAAACAATAACCCCCCCAGCTCATCACCGGGTATATGATGATCCCAGATCTAGTTCGTTCCGATACTTAGCAACGGTTCGTCTGGCCAGGGAAATTCCCCGTTTAGCCAGGAGTCCGGCTATTTCTTGATCTGAAAAATGCCGATCCTCCCCAGATATGAGTTCTCTGATTATTGCTTTGACGCCCTCCTTGGAAAAGCGGGACCCCCCAGAACCTGCCCCGCTTATGGAATTGGTAAAAAAGTGCCGGAGTTCAAAAATACCCCATTCGGTCTGCATGTATTTACCATTGGCAGTCCGGGAAACCGTGGTCTCATGCACCCCCAGCTCTCCTGCTATATCCCGCAAGGTAAGGGGAGCTAGATACTTAGGGCCGTTTATGAAAAATGAACGCTGGAATTCTACGATGGCCCGAGAAACCCGCAGGAGCGTATGATTCCGCCGATTGATGGATTGGATAAACCAGCGGGCCTCTTTGATGTTTTCCTTGGCAAAATCTCGGGCAGGCTTATCTTTCCCTTTTTTATCGGAAAGTTGCATGAAAAAAGGGTTGATTCCCAACACGGGGATTTCCTCATGATTGAGGAGAATCACAAATTCTCCTTCTTTTTTGAAAACCTGCACATCAGGAACCACATACCGGGTATCTCCCGAAGCGAATTGGCGGCCGGGAAAGGGGGATAAGGCCCGGATCCGTTCAAAAATATACCCGGTTTCTGCCAGGGTACGATTGAGCTTCTTAGCCAGATCCCCGACTTTCATCCGTTCTAGGAGTTCCAGGTATGAAAGGGCCTCCAGTATGCCCTCAGGGGCATCCGGGAGCAGGGCAATCTGTACCCGCAGGGATTCCCGGTAATCTGCAGTACAGGTGCCCACCGGATCCAAGGACTGCACTACCTGCAGAGCTGCCTGTATCCGGGCCGCCGGTTCCCCGGGTAAGAGCTGTTCCACGGGTTCTTTATGGAAACCGTCGCTGTCCAAGTTTTGGATGAGCAGTTCTCCCAGACGCCGGGTTTCCGCATCTATCGGTTCAAGCCGTAACTGCCATAAAAGATGTTCTTGCAGGGTTTCGGACCGGGTAAGGGCGCCTTCGATAAATTTATGCTGTTCATTAGCCGCTTCATCCCCATTACGGCGGATGTAACCCGCATCAGAACTGGCCTCAAAATAGTCGTCATCTTCTTTTTGAGAACCGGATGTTCCCTCAAGGGAAACTATGAAGGGATCTTTCACCAGCTCCAAGGCAGGGTTCCGTTCAATTTCCGCTTCTATCGTTTCCCGGAGTTCGACCATAGGAAGCTCCATCAGTTTAATAGACTGATAGAGTTGGGGACTCATCTTTAATCGTTGCTCCTGAACCAAGGAGGGACGTAACTGCACGAATAAACTCCTCTTTACCGAATCCTTATCTAACTATCCTGCCTGAAACCGCATTTGTCAAGAATGGTCTCCGGCCTTCACAGGATAAACCCAGAGTAATTAGATAACGTAAACCCCCGGCTATGCCGGGGAGACTTGAAAAGGCTATGCCGTGCCCTGCGTGATCCAAATAACGCAAAGATATAAAGTACTCCTGAGGAAGCCCCCGGAAAAGG
>JAIRNP010000135.1 GCA_031258005.1 Treponema sp. | reverse complement strand
GTCACCACATCCCTACGGATATCCAGCATATCAAGCAGTTCCGGTACCGCCCTTATCTCATTACTCTTTTCTTCGGTTACAAGCTCCCCCAACCTCAGATTCTGTTCTCCTACCCATGCACTTACCATGCGAAACGTCGATTCGTCCGGTATCCCATTGGGCAATTCCAAAAACCCCTTGAAAAAATCCTGCTTCAGACGGCCAAACGCCTCCATCTCCTCAAACTCATCATGGTTACACAGAGTGGCGGTGAAGCCGATGACCATGATATCCGGCACTTTGTGCCGGATATTCCCGTATGCCGTCCGCCTTGGTTCCCCTCGTTCCCCAAGATACTTACCCATCTCTCTGATGTTTTCTACGGTGATCTCCATGATTTCCCCTCCTCGAGAATATTATCATGGTTTCACTTCTCTATTATGTAAAAAAGTAAATGCCGGTGCCCTGATCTCACAAGGGTAATGCTTGCCTTTTACTTTTCTCTGGTGGTATTATATAAGAACTACATATATTAAGAGAGGTATTATATGGCGTATACGGTTAATCAGGCTGAGTGTGCTAATTGTGAAGCATGTGTCAGCGAATGTGAGGCGGGGGCAATTTCCGAGAAGGACGGCGCTCAGTGGATCGATCCCGTAAAATGTCAGGATTGCGGCAAATGTGCTGAAGCCTGTCCCTCAGAAGCTATTGCTCAAGCATAGTTAGGAGGATTAGTGAGTAGTAAGGCAAGGGATAAGCGCCCTTGCCTTTTTTATAGGCTTCCCATATACTAGAACCAATTCGGCACCCTGCCCATGAAACGGGACGAACCTGTTTCAGCCGGAGAGACTCATCGGACTTCCCTTTATATGAAACTGAAACAAGCGGTATCCATACTACTCATAACGGTTATCATTTTTCTTGATGGACCGGTCCCTACCCAGGGAGCGGAGAGTATGGCTCTGGGGTTCCCCAAGATTTCCCGTTTGGATTCCCGGGACCCGGGATTTAAACAGTATCTTGCGGATGTGGAGTTGGCCCGGCGGCGTATTGTTAACCTGGAACGGACCGGGGAGTCTCCCCTGGTTATTGCAGAAGCCCTGACCGTCTATGCCTATACTCCCCAGCGTACCGATGATCTGCTGAGCCTGGCAGCCCGGTGTACGATTTCCTATGCCAGTTTGGTAACCCTCAACCGCATCGCCCACCCGGGTTCACTGGAACACCGGGGCCCGCTGCTCCTTCCCTCTGCACCGGGGCTCTTTATACCCGACCCTCCCCAATCGGATCTGGAACAGCTCTTGGTTTCCACGAGAATGAACGAACCGGGGATTACCATAACCCTGAATCGAACCGGGGGGAAAGAGCGTTTTCGATTTATTCCCGGTGCAGATTTTAACCCTACGGAACGGACTTTTTTTCTCCATACCGGTTTTCGATATCCTTTACGAAACTACCGATTGACCAGTACCTTTGGCATGCGGGTAAATCCGGTTACCGGAGTTGTAAGAAACCATAACGGTTTGGATCTCGCGGCTCCCTCAGGAACCGAAGTGTACGCTGCCCAGGAAGGGGTGGTTACTGAAATCGGGGAAGACCGGATTTATGGAAAATACATCATCATCCGTCATGGGAATAACTGGGTGAGCCTCTATGGGCATCTGTCCAAGATCAATACGGTCTTGCGAAAACAGGTGGAATCCGGTAGTCTTATCGGAAGAGTAGGGTCCACGGGACAATCCACAGGGCCGCATCTGCATTTCGAGTTACGGCAAAACGGAAAAGCCCAAGATCCAGACAAATACTTATTTCAAGAAGGAATTCGGTAAAAAACATGAAACCCAGGTACGTTGTACAGGTCTGGTTACTTTTCGCTGCTTTTCATCTGGAGGCTGAATCCATACGGGTCTTGATTACCGGGGATACGCAGGTTTCGTTATATAATCCCGAAGGGGTATCAATACCGCTTTCCTATGTCAGTTCTGTGTTGATCACCCTGGATCAGGAGGTTCGATTTTTCAGAGGGGTATCCCTGGAGTTGACCGTCCCACAAACCTTTCTTCCCCATTATGGGAGCCTGGCTATTGTCCTGTACGCGGATTTGGATACGATCCCAGGTCCGGGTATTACCGATATGGGGGGACGGCAAATCAGTTTTGAGCTGGTGCCGAATAAAATTCAGACCGTCTATCATATTCCTCTCAGGACAGCTCATGGCTTGCGAACCACTCCCTATACTTCGGTTCCGACGGGTATCATTCCTCCTTCGGCATTTCCCATTCTCTTTAGGCTCATGCCGGTTATCAAGGGATTAAGCGAAGAGATCCAGTCTATGGTCTTTCAGTTGCAGGTGAAACCCCTCCTGACTAATGAGGGGGCGGTTCGGATCGGTTTCCGCTATCCTGAACAGCTTCCGGGGAAACCCTTCATCCTCCTGGTTGATGATGTACTCATTGAGCGGCCTGAGGAAGAACAGTTCTTACGGGAAGGAGAACATCATCTGGTGCTCCTTTCCGATGCGTACCGGAATGAAAACCGGCGTTTTCTCGTAGAACGGGGCAAAATTCTGGACATCACCATCGAATTACAGGATCCCAGTCCCCGTATTATCTTTGAAGCCCCTGAAAATACCCGGATTTATTTTGATAATGAACCGGTGGAAGACACCCAACGATCCTATCCCGTGGAACCTGGGGGGCATGAAGTCAAATTTCAGATGAGTGACTATTCGATTATCCGGCCCCTGACGGTACAGAAGGGAAAAACCTACAAGGTCGCCCTTACCGTAGATGTGATGATTTCCGAAAGCGAATAACCCTAGAGGCTCTGGCAAAACTTCAGTTTTGAGAGGGCAACCGCTAAAAACGCAGGTTTCGCCCCCTTAGAGGAGAAACTGCAAGATCCTCGATAAAAAGGGTTAAGAACGGGCATGAGGCTGCCGATAATCTATACATCAGATGTATAGTTCCCCTCCCAAATCACTATATGTCTGATAAGCCTCAAGGGCAGGCCGGTGTAAACCGGCCTTTTTTATATACCGCACTTGTTCGATACTATCAAGGGTTTGTTATAGACACATTTCGAAGGATTTTTATCCATGTCTTCATATAACCTTATTTTGCAAGCATTATCCATCTGGATCAGCCTATCTTGAGGTAGATACGCATCCTGCTCCTTCCTCTAACAGGTCAATCACCGGGGAGGAAAACCCTTCGTATTTTAGGTTTTGTCTTAGGTTGATACTAGACCCATTCTGGATAAGATGCTTTTTTTCAAGGTACCGGTTCAGCATAGCTAATTCAGTATCAAAGTCCAGTACCTCTGTGAGCGCTTTCCGGGCTATGTTCCGATCAATACCGCGGCTGCAGAGGGCGGTGATAAGATACCGGGGACTTTCGAGTCTCCGGGCAAGCCGGGCGTGCAGCCACATCTGGGCATATCGGTAGTCACTGATGATGGCCTGCTCGATTAAACGGGAAACCACTCGCTGTACACAAGGGGCGGTATGGCCTCGTTGTGTAAGTTTACGGGCTAAGCCTTGGCTGCTCTGTTCTGCCCGGGCTACCAAACGTAAAGCCTGACTTTCAGCCCGTACACAGGAAGCGGCAAAACGCAAAGCCCCTTCTTCCTGGTTAGACAAAACCTTATCCGCTACACAGAGGGCCTGTGGGTAATACTCCGAGGGTAGATAGACCAATTTTATGGAAAACAAAGAACCGTCTGAAAGCTCAATCCGGTACACCTCAGCTTTCGGATCCCCTGAGGATCTTACAGAAACCACCTGCATAGGTATGTTACCCCACCCCTTCCTACTAAGTTATTGGACTTGTTCGATAACCCGGTTGGTTCTCGAACGAGTCTCGCAGAATTGGCGAATTTCTTGCAGAAATCCACCAATTCTGCTTGTTTTTTAGCGGAAGTTGTGCAAGAGCCCTCTCTATACAGGATGTACAGGAGGGTAGCGCCCTGCGGGTGTTTAACGCTTGGAGAACTGGAATCGCCTACGGGCACCAGCTTGACCATATTTCTTCCGTTCCACCATCCGGGAATCCCGGGTGAGGTACCCCTGGGCCCTCAGACTCGTGTAATACCCCGAATCCACTTGACACAGCGCCCGGGCTAAGCCATGCCGACACGCCGCAGCTTGCCCATGCACCCCGCCCCCATACACATTGATCACGATATCCACTTTCCCCTCGCGCTCCGTAACCATCAAGGGCTGCCGCACCATAAGCGCATGTTCCCCCTGCGGAAAGTACCGGCTTAATCCTCTCCCATTCACCACTATCTTCCCTTCCCCTTCCCTCACATACACCCGGGCTAC
>JAIRNP010000078.1 GCA_031258005.1 Treponema sp. | reverse complement strand
TTACCCCCCCCCCCCCCCCCCATTTAGGCAAAATAGAGAGTATTGGCAGGATACCGATAGGGTGTCCCGTAGAACGTTATATTTTTTCTCTTGGGCTTGTATATCATCAATACGAAGACTGTAGCAGGCATCTCATGTAAAGCATGGTTGCTGTCTGGTACAGGATCCGGTATGGGGAGTTGATGATGTTTCGGCTCACAGCTCCTATCCGGTGATTATAGGCCCGAAAAGGGCGGAGGGGCTTTGAGCGTACTAGGGTACGGTTTATCTCCTTAACGTATAGAAAATGTGAAAGATCGGATCTTTTCACAAATTTTTATAGTAGTGCGTTTATTCCATATCGTACAAAGGACATAAAGCAAAAAGAACATTGCTTGGGGTAGATGTCAATCCTGATGTGATTGCCACGATCAACCGGGGAAAGATCCATGTAACCGAATGGTACAGGTATTAAAGATGCGAATCAGGGGTAGACGCAACAACGGCTGGATGGACCCGAACAAGAGTTGCTCCTGGTTTATCCGCCAGCTTGAGGCGTTGATCCGGGAGCAGGCGGCGGTGGCTTCTGAAATCGCGGGAGGCGCTGCAGCGGCACGAATTTTCTGGCTGGGATCTTCAAAGCGGCCACCGGACGGGTATTGCCTTGTAAGGATCAGAAGATCAAAGGTGACAAAACCCCCGGTGAAGGGCGGTTAAGTTTTAAGATGAAGTCGTAATATGAAACGAAGATTGCCCATCGGGATACAGGATTTTGTGAAGATTCGCGAAGGGGGGTATTCTTATGTGGATAAGATCCCCCAAATTCATAGACTGGTAACCGGATCGGGGGGAGTTTTTTTCTTTCCCGGCCCCGGCGCTTCGGGAAGTCCCTGCTCTGTTCGACGCTGGGGGCCCTCTTCGAGGGGCGGCGGGACCTTTTCGGTGCCATCGCGGGGCAGCCCGCTTTGGCCATTGAGGGACTTGAAGGGTATATCCATGCGTCCTCGCAGAACATAAATGCGCTGGCGGTAAACCTGCCAAAAGCCCTGGCAAGGGGAGAGATTGCGGCTGCGATGAATATGTTACCGCCTTTTTTTGCAGCCATCCCCTACGACATCCAGTTGAAAGATGAAAGGTATTATCAGACTATCATACACCTCATATTCAGGATGCTTGGCCTGTACTGCCGGTCCGAGGTGCGTATAGCCGCCGGCCGGATAGATACGCTCGTGGAAACAAAGAATTATGTCTATTGTTTTGAGTTTAAACTGAACGGCGACGCGGAAGAAGCCCTGGCGCAGATAGACAACAAAGACTATCTGCTTCCCGGGCAGGAAAGCGGCAAGGGGCTGGTCAAAGTGGGCGTAAGTTTCGATTACCAAAAGCGGAACATCCGGGAGTGGAAGGCGGTAAGGGTAAAAAGGCCTGTTTTGACCGGGGATGACTAGAGTTGTTCAAAAACTGAAGTTTTTGAACAACTTCCGCTAAAAAACGGGTAGATATGGCGAATTTCTGCAAGGAATTCGCCATATCTACGAGACTTGTTCAACAACCAACCGGGTTGTTGAACAAGTCCACTATAAGGAATAGGGGTTTATTAAAGACGCTGCCCTTGGCGATGACGAGAGGCGCGGGTTGTTGAATTCGACATTACGCGTCCGGCAGAGACGCCGGACGGCGTAAAAGCCGTCAATACCCGTGTGCAGCCGCCCCTTTCAGGCGGGAAACGTGAAGATCGAATTCCAGAATGAACCGAACTTGTAGAAGGATGTGTTCCGGGTTATACTGGCAATATGACTGCCGCAAAACGCCCGGTAAGATTTTTTAACACCACCGGCCCCTGCAATCCGCTTGATCACTATATGCTGCCACCGGAGGAGCGTCTGGTGGGCGCCCAGCCGCACCGTTATATCCGGTATAAGCTCTATTGGGTGCTCCATGCCCCCCGGCAGACCGGGAAGACTACCTTTCTGCAAAGCTGGGCGCGGGAGATAAACGCCGGAAACGAGGCGGTGGCCTGTTATGTCAGCGTGGAACGCTGCCAGGGTGTAGCCGATCCGGAAAAGGCTATGCCGGCTATAAGCAATGCCATCAAAGAATATGCCGGATGGACCCACGGGGCCGCGCCGGAACTAACCACAACTGATGCGCACAGTATGCTGAGCAATATATTGGCTAACTGGGCGAAACTTGTGGCCCCCAAGGCGTTGATTGTCCTGTTTGACGAAGTCGATGTGCTGGAAGGGGAAGCCTTGATCGGTTTTTTACGGCAATTACGGGGCGGTTTTGCGGGCCGGGGTGTCGGTTTTTTCCCCGTGTCCATCGCCCTGGCGGGTATGCGGGACCTCAAAGATTACCTCGCCGCCTCTAAGGGCGGAATTGCCCTCAACCCCGGATCGCCCTTTAATGTCAAAGCGGATTCCGCGGAACTCGCCAATTTTAGCCGGGAAGACATAGGCAGGCTGTTTGCCCAGCGGACGGAGGAAACGGGGCAGCAAATAACCGGCGAGGCCCTAGACTATGCCTACGACCAGTCCCGGGGCCAACCCTGGATAGTAAATTCCCTATTTATGCGGGCGACCATGCGGGTATTGGACGAGGACAGCCGGGAAACGGTAACCCTTGGGTACCTCAAGCAGGCCCGGGAACAGATGATCCTGGCTCGGGAAACCCACCTGGATGCCTTGGCCTACCGGCTGGAAGACCCCCGGATACGGAAAGTAATGGAAGCCCTGATAAGCGGCGAGCCTGACGCCACCCTTGCCGAAGGAGATGCCTTCAGGCTATGCCTTGACCTGGGCCTGGTAAGCATTACCAGGGGGACGCCCGGCGTGGCAAATCCCCTATACCGGGAAGTTCTGGCGCGGCAGATGACCTACAGCATCCAGTTGGCAATTCCGGAACCTGAATGGGAATGGGAAAAGGCCGACGGTTCCCTGAACATGGAAGCCCTTATGGTGGAGTTTCAGCGTTTCTGGCGGCAGCACTCGGAATTGTGGGAGCAGAAGGCGGATTACACCGAGGTCTTCCCCCATCTGCTCTTAATGGCTTTCCTGCAGCGGGTGTTAAACGGCGGCGGCCACATAGACCGGGAGTACGCGGCGGGGCGGGGGCGCATAGATTTGGCGGTGGAATATAATTCGCAATTGTACATTATCGAAGTAAAGATAATCCACCACTACAACACGCCCAAGGCGGTGCAGGAAGACGGAATTAAGCAGATAAAGGCGTACCGGGACCGCATAGACCCAGCTGCTCCCGCATATCTGGTAATCTTTGACCGCCGCCCCAAATCCAAAAAGCTGTCCTGGGAAAAACGGCTGACCCGCAAAGAGGTGGAATCCGTTATGGTGATTGGGTGCTAGGAGTTTGTGGCGCTTCCCGGGTAAAACCACAAAAAAACCGGCCTCGCAAAGTTTTAGGCTACCTAACCCCTTACGAGGTTTTTTCACCATAAAATTCGCACTTCAAAAAAACTCCGTGTCCCTTTCAACGCTTTCCGGTGGCGGCGGGTATGTCCGCGGGTTCCGGGTATGGTGTAAGTAGGCGAGACTTATGTATATCGTCTGGGGAAGCGGAGAACGTGCGTGATTATGAGGCGACATTGAGCGGTCCTATGAAACAAAATTATGAACTTACGCATTTTAGATTTGATTCATTCCCGGATTACATAAATCTAGCCCAATCGCCGTGAACGGTTACCCCAAAAATAACAACTACATAAGATTTTAGAATCGTGATATGATAAGCATATGCGAGGGGACTTATTGCCGAATCAATTTAGTAATTTGATTCAGAATATGCACCGTGTTTTTGGGCAAAAAACCGCCGTCATTATCGACAAATACGATAAACCCCTTTTAGCCACGATTGACAGGCCGGATGTACATAGAGAAATCAGGGAGGAACTCAAAGCCTTTTACGGCGTGTTCAAGTCCTCGGACGCCTATCTCCAATTAGTGCTTAACCGGAATCATCAAGTTTTCCCAAGTAAGCGTGTTTTCCGACTTGAATAATATTGTGGATATTTCCAGGTTTTCCGATCTCTGCGGCATCACCCAGGAAGAACTGGAGCGGGATTTCGCCGCTGAAATAGAGCGGGTGAGTGAAGCGAACGGCATAGACCGGTAGAACTATCTAGCTGAAGTGAAATGGTTTTACAATGGTTACCGGTTCTCCGAGAAACCTGAGACGGTCTACAATCCCTTTGGACTCCTCAATCATTTTAATGAACAAGGAAAATTCAATGCCTACTGGTTTGCCACCGGTACGCCTGCTTTTCTTATTACCTTGATAGAAAAGCAGAAGATTGATATTCTCAAACTAGAGAAAAAAACCATAGCTTTCTTGAGCTTTCAGAAGTTCACCGCGGATACCCTGGATGCTGTGGCGGTGTTGTACCAATCGGGGTACCTGACCATAGTTGATTACGATGATGAATTCGGTATATATACCCTGGACTATCCGAATGAAGAAGTACGGGTATCTTTTGCGGAAGCCCTGCTTGAGCACTATGTACAGGTATCTGCAATGGATATCAATGCGCTGGCAGTATCTCTCCCAATATCATGTGCAAAAGGGGATATAGAGGGGATGATGCAGACCCTGGTATCGTTTTTTGCGTCGATTCCTTATGACATACAATTAAAAGACGAGAAGTACTATCAAACCATGGTGCATCTGGTATTCAGGATGCTGGGTTTGCGCTGCCGCTCTGAGGTACGCATAGTGGCAGGCCGTATTGATACCCTGGTAGAAACGAAGGGGTATGTGTATTGTTTTGAGTTCAAGCTTTCAGGGACCGCAGAAGATGCCTTGAAACAAATAGAGGATAAAGTCTATCTGTTGCCGTGGCAGGGGAGTGGAAAGCGGCTTATCAAGGTAGGGGTTGTCTTTGACCATGAAAAGCGGAACATCGGCTCTTGGAAAGCAGCAATGGTATAAACCCTAAAGATAGGGCTTTTCGTAGCATTGGTAGCGATGTATATTTGGGCTGAGTATCTCCGCATGTGTGCACCTGAATGGAGCATATGGATTGCGTGTTGTGAAATAATACGCCATACAAAATTATGAACCGGGGTAATGTTTATTAAATTTCCTTTGGTTTAATACCCCGCAGCTTGCTGCGGAATACTGGGGGTGTGGGGGATTTGTTCCCCCACATACGAAAAGATTTCAAGGAGAAATCTTCAATACCCCGGAGCTCTGCTCCGGGGATTCTTTATTTTTTATGCGTTGAAACTTAAACCCATAGGCGGTCATGTTTTCTTTGCATGCACGTCCTATAAAGTCTGCAACTGACAACTTGTGTTTCGTATTTTTCCACACCCATTCAGCAGCGTCTATAAGAGTGTCGGCTTGGTCAACAAATTCGCCCTTTTGGTTATAAATATTTACAGTACCATTCCAGTCGCTACGGTTTTTTCCTCTGGGAATTCGAATTAGATTGTGCAAAAAGGCATGGCGTATATTTTCTTGCCGGGTAACTCATTCCAGATTCTCAATCGTATTGTTTTGTTTGTTGCCGTCTTTGTGATTGACTTCTTTTTTTTGATCTGGGTTTGGCAAAAATACACTGGCGACAAGACGATGTATTGTTTTGTTGGATTGGCTTCCACTTACTTTTAATGGTGCGTATAAATAGCCATTGGGAAATTTACCCGATTTCAGAATAATATTATTTCGCAAGGACTTCACCCGTCCCTTGTTGCTCACCTGGTAAAGCCCTTCATGCCCCGGTATATCCCGCCATTCTTCCATACGCAAACCTATAAACTCTAAGAGACTTGCGTCGACGCAACTTTTTCCGGATTCCCGCGTAAGGCTTCTTTGGCTGTACTGGCAGCCTTTTTCAGCTTCACCGCCTCATAAAAAATCTGCTGATGCATAAACATAAGAAATTCCGCATAGTTCCAACCCGGCAAAGCCGGGTAATCATCCACAAGCTGGTAAAGCTCCTTGCCCATATTCGCCAAACGGGCCTCAACTTCCGCCATTTCAACGGGTCCCAATAACATTGCCTTTGCCATGCCTTTATCCTCCGTAACTTACTGTAGTTCTATCTTCTCTATAAACATATTGGTATATGCCAATATGTTTTGCAAATAACCTTTCGGCATATTCCATTGATTTTTTTAACTTTTTTTCATAAAATCCGATAATATGAGCATGGAAGGTTTGAGTATCAGGGAAATCGCTGAAATTTTGGGGATAAAGACGGATGCCGCGACTATACGTCTTAAAAAAGCGGGAATTGAACCTAAATATATATATAGCCGGAAGAACCTACCTTTTTGACCCTTCCGTGATTGACCAAATCCGGGAAGTGTCCAAAGGGGGCCGTCCCCGAAAGGCGGGGAATAGTTGCATTATCCGGCCGGATAGGGTATATTCTAGATACAGGAGTACCCCATGAACGCCGTAAAACAAGCCGAAAATGTCAAACCCGGGACTGATGCCGGGTATGTTTGCCCTCATTGCGGGAAAACGGAGCATATTCCCAATGCCGTAACCCTGGCCGCCATGCAGGAAGCCGATGCCATAGCAAGGGGTGAAATCCCCGGCGCCGTATTCGTAGATCCGCGGCAGTACGAAACCCGCGAAGAACTCAAAACCGCCTTGAAAGAAGCCTTGTAAGACTGTTCCATGCTTACCCCTGAATTTACCCGCCAGTTCGTCAAGGATATTAAACTCATGGAACGGCGGCATAAAGACATTAATAAAATTTTGGATGTTATGGCTATAATTATTTGGGAAGAACCCTTGCCGACAAAGTACCGGGAACATAACCTTTCCGGTGATTACAGCGGATATGCTGAATGTCATGTAGAGGGAGACTGGCTCCTGATTTATCGGCTTCCCGATGGAAAGGTTGTTTTCTCTCGCACCGGAACCCATTCGGACCTGTTCTAAATTATTCAAAAAAATAAAAATAATGCCGCCACTTTTCTTTTTTCCCCAGATTTTTCAGGTGGGGGCCTGATTCAACCAGCAAGTGCAACACCCCCGGATTCGGCAAAGACCTCGGCAGGGGTTCTGTAACCTAAACACTTCATCGGCATCGAATTAATTCTATGCACAATCTTACCAATATCTTGCCTAATCCTATCGAATGAGCCGTAGCCCCGGTCCCGGATTTTCACACAGGACGATGTGGATTCCGCTTGCCTTTCCCATATATATAGTGCTATTCTCTTACTAGAGGTGTATCGATGACAACGGTAACGCTCTCGTCTAAATACCAGGTTGTTATCCCTGTGGACATACGGGAACAGGCTGGGTTAAAGCCGGGGACCAGGTTTGGCATTATGGCGCTGGGAAACACAATCCGGATGGTTCCCATCGTTCCTATCGAGTCGCTGAGGGGTACGGCCAAAGGGATCGATGCGGCCATACAGCGGGACGAGGACCGGTTTTGAACTTGCTGGATTCCTCCGGCTGGCTGGAATACCTTCTCGATTCTTCCCTGGCGGACACCTTTGAACCGGTGTTAAAGAACCCGGGGGAACTCATCGTCCCCTCTATCGCTATTTATGAGGTAGTGAAAAAACTGCTTGTAGAACGGGACGAAGACTATGCCCTGACCGTTGCCGTCCAAATGCAGCAGGGAAACGTGGTAAATTTGGACGCCGCCCTTGCCGCCTACGCCGCCAAGGTGGGGAAGGAGTATCAGCTTCCCCTGGCGGACAGTATCATCTACGCCATTACCCTGTTGTACGGCTGTACCCTTTGGACCACGGATCGGCACTTTGAAGGGCTGTCCGGGGTGCGGTATTTTGCCAAAAGCGCCTAAACCGGGCGGTTTTTCTGTCCCGGCCCTCCCCACCGGGGGCGGCGTTCTGCCCCAAAAACCGCCTAACCGGCGATTTTTGGATGTTTTTTGCCCGAAGCGCAACAAACCGCTGGGAGATTATTCATTTTTCTTGACTTTTCTCCAGACCGGACTTATCCTGGCTTTATAAACTAACCTAACAGGGAGGCCATATTATGGCAAAGGTAGAACTGAAAGGTATATCCAAAGTGTACGAGGGCAATGTCCGCGCTGTGGATAATGCCAACATCGTAGTCGAAGACAAGGAATTCGTTGTCTTCGTAGGTCCCTCCGGGTGTGGAAAATCCACTACCCTGCGGATGGTCGCCGGCTTGGAAGACATCACCGAAGGCGAGCTTTATATCGACGGGGAGCTGATGAATGACGTTCCTCCCAAGGACCGGAACATCGCCATGGTGTTCCAAAACTACGCTTTGTACCCCCACATGACCGTATACGATAATATGGCCTTTGGGCTCCGCATCAAAAAAGTTGAAAAAAGCGAGATTGACCGCCGTGTCCACGAGGCCGCCCGGATTCTGGACATCGAAAAGTTCCTGGACCGCAAGCCCAAGGCCCTGTCGGGCGGCCAGCGGCAGCGTGTCGCGGTAGGCCGGGCCATCGTGCGGAACCCCAAGGTGTTCCTCTTTGACGAACCCCTCTCCAACCTGGACGCCAAACTCCGCGTTCAGATGCGTGCGGAGCTTTCCGACCTGCACCACCGGCTAAACGCCACCATGATCTACGTTACCCACGACCAGGTAGAAGCCATGACCATGGCGAATAAGATCGTGGTTATGAAAGACGGGAAAATCCAGCAGATCGGTTCCCCCCTGTACCTCTACAACCATCCCGTCAACAAGTTTGTCGCCGGATTCATCGGTTCCCCCCCCATGAACTTCCTCACCGTCAAAGTGCTGGAAGAGGGCGGTTCCCTCGTCCTGGATGAAGGTTCCTTCAAGCTTAAACCCCATGCCACCCATGTGGATTACCTCAAGAAGTATGTAGGCAAGGAACTGTTCTTCGGCGTCAGGCCGGAAGACCTAACCTTCTCCCCCACCGGTCCTGTGGACAACAGCTTCGCCGTAAAAATTACCGTGGTTGAACCTCTGGGCGCGGACATCCACCTCTGGGTAACCACCGCCACCCAGCCGCTGGTAGCCCGTACCGAACCCCACCACCTGTTCAAGGTGGGCGATGAAGTAAGTTTTGTACCCCACATGGACAAGGCCCGCTACTTTGACAAGGACACGGAAGAAGCCGTCCTCGCGGAACTGGACGCCGCCGCCAAGGATCTATAGGTTTTCATCTGTTTCTTAAGGAGCATGAGGGGGAAGTCTCCCCCTCGCTCCGTAGTCCTCGGCCCGCATTATGCGGGCCTGCGGTCTACTCCGCTACCCCCTCCGCGGCGAAAGCCGCACAGCGGCTTTCGCCGGCATCTGGACACTAATAATTGGCACACACCCTGGCCCAGCGTTGAGGCGCATTAGTTTACCTTTGGGGCATAAAACGGCGCAAAGCGCCCGGGGGCGAATAGAATCCGGCTTCAGCCGGGTTTGGATGCTGGGAGTTTGTTGCGCTTCGCGCCTAAAATGGTATAAATATTCATGTTAATGAATATTTATACCTTACAAACTCCGAAAGCAGCCCAATAATCGTGATTTTTTGCATATAGGGCGCCACAGGCGCCTGGGCAAAAAATCTACGAGTGCAACAGGCTGCTAGTATCCAGACATGGCTGAACTTACGGATTTGGGCGCATCCGGCGTATACGCCGGACCGGGCTTTCCGGGGCTCCGGCCTCCTCGCCCCTCCGGGGCTGCGGTGGCCCCTTCGGGCCCCTCCAATCCCTTGCGCAGTAAGAGTAAGCGTAGCTTGTAAATTAAACCAATGTGGCTTCGCATAGCGCCACCGTATGCCCCCAAATTGAAAGATGCGCCTCAGCTTTAGCTGGGGCAGTGCGCGCGCCTCGCGGGATTTGGAATTTTGTAGATTGGCAAATTCCGTAAAGGTGTATACCGGAAGATTACCCTTCGCGTCGGTTTCCGGGAAGAACGGCAACGTACCGCCGGCTACCAGCGATTCGATAGCCGTTC
>JAIRNP010000076.1 GCA_031258005.1 Treponema sp. | reverse complement strand
TTGCCTGTTTTTTGATTATTTCCGCTTGTTTTTCGACAAGTTCTTGTAAATTTTCCCCTTCCACACCCTGTTTTTACCCTGTTTTTCAATTTTATGCAATATCCCCGTGAACGGTTACTGATTTTTTTTACAGTAGGCGTTTTCGGCTTTGCCCAGATTCAGGATGAATGGCTTATCCCCAACCCTGATTATATGGGGTTTTTTCAGGACGAAATGACATCATTGGCGCGTTTCCAGGAAATGCGCCGCGAAGCAGGAAAGGAATCAGTAATACCGCTGTATCTTGTTATGAATAATAGATGGCAAAATATAGATGATTATAGCCCTACAGGCGGGTATGATAGCACTGTTGGTAATATAATGGCTAACGTGCAGATAAAAATAAATAATTCGTTTTATATACCCATTTTTGGCACTTTAGTGGGTAGGGGGAGAAGCGGTAAGACAGATTCGGAAAAACTAAAAACAACCATTTTTACATCTGCTGGACAGTCCTTTGATGAATACCGTGTGAATGATACACAAATTGCGATTTTTGCAGGGAGCGGCTTGGTTTTTAATACCGATTTGCTTAGAGGCGGTATTTTTGCAGGGTATAGCCAAACTACCAATACCAGTCAGTTATTTGCGAGCTATGACCGTAAGCCTATTCCTGGCACAAACCAATGGACCGATCAAGAATTTTTTGAACAGGAAGATGAGTGGATAAACCGCTCGTTTAAAATAGCGCTACTGCCTTTGGTAGAAACATCAAGCTGGTACGGCGTTGGAAAGGTACTGAACAATATTCTGGGCTATGTTGGTATGGGGGATAGCGTGGAAGTCTATACCGGGGAGGATAATGATTCCAGTAGTATTGGTTATATTGTCGATGCCTTGAATTATGCCCTTGATTTTACTTTTAACCGTATTGATGTAGATTTTATGACCCTTAATACTAATGTGTTTTACAAGCGGGGCAACTATGATGCCGAAGCAAAAAATGAAACTTATGGACTGGCAGTAAACAGCATATTTTCCTTTCCTTTCCGGTTAGGCATTGAAGGCGGCTATAAACGTTTCTATTCTGTTCATAAAGATTTTACAGCTATATATCCCGATACAGGGTATATTAATATTGACCTTTCCATTGCCACTCGAATACTAACCTTTGGTATAAACTATTACTATGACGCTATTTACAAATCTGTTTTTTCATTTACAATTTCAACGACCTCTGGCTTTTTAACTTTGCGTACTCTTTTTGGTTTGAATGATACAAACAATGTCATTGCCGGCCAGAAAGTAGCGACTCAATCTAAAACATATGGGGGTGGAATACGTTACCGACACGGCATGTGGCGGTGATCCTAACTTATGGAATAACAATAATAATATAATTGTATACGCCCGTACTGCACATAACAGGACTGTATATGCTTCGCCGCCAGTAGGCGGCTCGGGCTACGAAAAACCGCAGTCGGGCTACGCCCTTTGTTGGGTTTTCTCCGCCACATTTTTGCGGTTGCTGGAACGCCTTCGATAGACTTTTTTACCGCAAGTATGGCTTCGTTTGAAAGCCCCTTCATGCGCTGGGGATCGCCTCTCCCTATTGTAATGGATAATAAGGAGCCGGGACCGCGGGTAGATCCCCGGTTCTATCCGGTGCGGGACAGGATCTTGTCCCGTTCATGGTAATATACCCCCTCAATCTCCTTAACCCGCTGGCTTATATTTTTTTCGTAGATATACTCCCAGCCAACCCACCGGAACCGGGCGTCTTTTGGTACCGGGTGGCTTACGCCGGGGTGCATGTGGGTGAACCAGCCTTCGGCCATGATCATTCCCAGTTTTTTGCTGAAGATAAACTCTCCGCAGGCGGTTTGGCTTGCGCTTCTTTCCCGTTTCACCAGGGCATAGAGCGGACAGAACAAGGCTCCATCCTCAGGCCAGAGGATCTCCAGGTAATCCCGTTTAGGAACCGCGTGGGCAAAAAACCAGGACATGATATACACCCCATAGGTCTCCCCGTGGTTTCCCAGGGCAGAGGCCGCCAGCTCCCGGGTTCCTGCGGCAAGGCCTATGGTATGGGCCAGGGCACGGATCCCCGGTTCTCCCTGTTCCTTCCAAATTTCCAGGAGTAGTAATTCGGTAATATCATCAGGGCTATAGACGGATCCTAGCATGCCTTCATATACCGGGTTAGTCAGATCCGCTATCCGTCGAGGGACGGGCCGGTTCCCAAGCCCTTTATGATTTACCAAAAACACATAGGGCATGGCCCCATAGATGCTGAAGACGCCCAGGGGGTCTTTGAGGTCTATACCTTGGAACATGGGATTCACCGGTTGAGGACAGGGCCAAGGAGTAAACCAGGCCCGCTTTTCCAGACTGGTAAGAAAGGTACCGGTAAAGAAGTCCCCATACCCGGCTTCGGTTACGACGGCAGGAAATTTCTCCCGGGTTTGGATGGTACTGAGGTGGTAATACCTATCCATGTCGCAGCTTCCCAGGGGAACAATCCCCCGCAGCTTTGGCTCATGGGTGCGGTTATACTGTCCTTCAAATTCCAGATAGGCCTGGGAAAACCGTTCCTTCGCCGGACAATAGATATGACCGATAAAATCCACGGTTTCCCGCATGGAATCAGGAATCGCCTCACGGATCGGCTCTTTTTTCATCGCTTTTTATGTTCCTTTTCTCTTGCTGTGTACGCTCACCGAGGGTTCACGAGCCGCTCCCCCTGAAACCCGCGGGTGGCGGTGTGTGGATGCTCCCCCTATCTTCGGGTGAGTTCTCCCAATCCTCAGGTGAGTTCCCCCCGTCCCCGGGGGAAGTCCCCCAGTCCTCGATGGTGTTCCCCCCGTCCCCGGGGGAATGCCCCCTGCCTATGGTGAAGGCTCCCCTGCTTATGGGGGAATTTCCTCTGCCTGCGGAGGAATTCCTCAAACCTGCGGAGGAGTTCCCTAAACCGGGGGAAGCGAACCTGCTCTATACCCGGGCGTGAATCCTCTCCATACCCTGATGGAGCGCGGCTCATGGGCACACCCGAGGGGCTGCCTCTTTTTCTGTCCCGGACCCTTCGGTAAAATACGCGGGCATATCAAAGTCCAGGAGCGCTCCTGCTCGAAGCCTTTCCCGCAACCCCAGAAACCGTTTATTAATCGCCGATAGGAACGCCAGGTTACGCCGTTCTGCGGGGGTGGTGTGGATAAGCTCCCGCACGGCTCCTCGTTGGATGCAGAGCCGCCGGTCTCCCAAAAGGGCCAGCACCGGATCGTGGGTGGATATCAAGAGAATCTTATCTTCCCCAACGAGCAATTCCAAAGCCCGTTGCCGGTCAACGCCGGCATTTTCCAGTTCATCAATGAGCACTACCGGTGAAGGGCTCAAGAGGGCCGTATCGGCGATCATCAATGACCGGGACTGGCCTCCTGAAAGCTGGGTCAAAGGCATATCCCCCCGTATCCCTTCCCCGGTCAGTTGGTTGGCACAGTGCAGAATCTGGTCCACCAAGGCTTCCTCAGGATCCAGGCGCCGGCTTTCTCCGTGCATGAGGATAAATTCCCGGACTGAAATATCCATAATGAAATGCATGTTCTGCGAAAGCTGGGCCACCATACGATTCCCGATAGCAAACCGCTGCGCTTCCCCGGGAACCTGGTGATCCACCAGGACCCGCCGCCCTGTAGGGGTATCCCCTTGAGCAAGACAGCCGATATCCTCAAGAAGCCGGCTTTTTCCCGCACCCGTAGGGCCTACGATACAGAGGATATCTCCCCGGTTCAAGGTCACCTCCAGGACTTCCGGGCGCCCGTCCTTGTCATACCCTCCCAAAAGGGTCAGACTCTGCATGACTCATCCTCCGGGGAAGCAGGTATCGGGGGTATGGGGATCTTCCGGGCAGGAAAGCTGCTGGAGGTGTAATCCGGGCCGATACGGGTTTCTCCAAAGCAATACGAACAGAGGGCCACCGGCAGGGGGAAGCGGATCTTCCCATGTTCCAGGCTCGCCGTTTCAGGGGCCTTTTTAAGCTGCCGGGCCAGCTCAAAGGTCCCCTCTCCGGTAAGGCCGTTGACAAACAGTACTTTTGCCTTCCGGTTTGCCATACGCGCCCGAAAGGCGAAGACCTCCCGTTCGGCTGGGGAAACGATATCTCCCTTGGTTACTATCACCATATCGGCAAAGATCAGCATGGGCCCGATCTTCTTGGGCGTATGGACCCCGGAAAGACAATCAATGATGCAAAGACCGGTTACCCCTCGAATATGCGGGGAACAGCGGTTGCAAAGCCCTGCGCTTTCGCTAAAGAGAAAATCCAGTCCTTGAGCATATCCCCATTCCACGCAATCCTGAATGTTGATGATGTAATAATGATCCGGACACAGGTTACCCGCAATTCCCCGGAGGACCGGGATGCCTTTTTTCCGGTATAGCTCGTCATCCTCAGTCGCAATACAGTCAAATTTGACGGCTCCCAGGGTAAAGCCTTCCCGCATGAGGTGTTCTGCGGTTTTGATCGCCGTAGCGGTCTTTCCTGCCGAAGGGGGACCGGCAAAGGTGATAAGTTTCATGGCGCTTCCGTACCTTGCAAGGGCTTGCGGAACAGGAGCCAGTCACCGCTCTCCTCGTGGATACACCGGGGAACGCCCATGCCCAGGCTCTCCATAACCTGGGCGTAATCCTCAGGAGTAGCCCCGTGCATTCGCTTCTCCTGCTGTTCTCCAAAATCTTCCCGGTTACGCACCGACATATTTTGGTAGATTGCGGTTTTAAGCTGAACGGTTCCATATCCCCCTCCGAGAATGGCCGCGCCTCCCGGGGCCAGGATCCGCCATATCTCCTTAAGGCCGGCTTCCTTTTTCCAAAACCACATAGCCCCCCGGCTTACCACCAGATCCATCGAAGCGTCAGGGAGCGGCAAGGCATGGACATCACCCCAAAGCGCGCGGATACATCCCCGGGCTTCGCGAGGAATACGCTGGTCGGCGATGGTTACCGCATAGGGATTACAGTCCAGCAGGATCACCGTTCCTTCAAAACCCTCTGCCACTGCCAGGCCCAGATGTCCGCCGCCACAGCCAATATCCAGGCACCGCCCCTGGCGTACCCCGGCCAGTTCCAAAAGCCGGGAAGCGATCACCGGATAAATAGGGGCAAACACCGCTTCCGCTACCCGGTCAAATTCGAGGGCTTTTTCAGCCATAGCGGCATCGCTCATAACCGAACCTTCCATAGGGTACCTCTTATTTTTCTCATATCCCTGAAGGGTTTTCATCATCCGACCTGTTGAAAAACCCGCCCCTTACCAAGGATGGCCTAGCATCTCAGGGGTGAGTCCCACCCGTTTACCCGTTTCAAAAATGAAGGCGGTTTGATTTTCTCCGGTTACAATGGCCCTGCACAAATCCGGATCCGTCACGACAAAACCCTGGAGGTCCCGTACTCCCCACCGAAAAAGGGAAGGGGCCAGGGGTACGCTGGGGCCTACCAGGATGAGTCCGGTATGACAGGAGAGTTCCAGGAGTCGCGGCAGGGTCTTGTTGGTGAGGGTTACCCCGGTGGCAAAGACATAATCTTGGAGGGGCAGCAGGAATTCACAGGCAGAATCAGGATAATCCCCCGGAACCGGCCGCTTCTCCAGGATGGAAAGCTGACAGATTCCCCCTAAAATCCGTTCAAGCTGATAAAAATGACCGATAACCGCGACTTTTTTCCCCGCTACCTTATTTCGGTACACGGTGAAGGCGTCATCGCCGGTCCCCTGTAGAGACAAGGCCACTGAAGGATGTTCCGGAGCGCTCCAGTAGGCGTTAATCGCCGCAACGCCCAGACTGGCTTCGGCAAAATTCCACGATTTCGTTGCCGCAGCCAATGCGCCCAAGGCCATTCCCACACAGGAGGCCGGCAGATGAACCGGACGCGTCGCAATGGCCAAGGTCATGGCAAGCCCTACCCTTGTATCGGAACGAACCATAGTCCAATGCTTCCCCTGAATGGCCTCGTCTACCTGGTAATCCGGTGGAATCCCTTGGATAAGTTCGTCATACAGGGTCCAGAGCACTGCTTCTTTTTCCTGGTTCATAGGATCCACTGTAGCATAACAAAAACAAACAAAGCAATATGGAATATACCTATTTTACAGATACAAACCATGCCATATACGCAGGTTTTATACGTGGAGCTTCTTACAAAACCCGATGTTTCGGTTCAATGGTGGTTTTGCAAGAAGCTCCGTCGGTTACCAGTTCCCGCCGCATACCGACATTGCCAACCGGATAACCAGCATATCTTTCAGTTTCTCCCCCCTTTTTTTGGAATATGGCCCTTCATCCTTTTATACAAGTACATGCAGCAACCCTGGCGAAGTACGCACCTTTTCCCGTACCTATTTCGATCAAATTCAGAAAAAATGGTATATACCGTTCCATCTGTACGAACCTGTGGTTCGAGCGAACCTGCAGTTCGACGACGTTTTGCCAGCCTGAATAAGGACTGGATAGTGGCATACATTGGGTTACGTTGGGCCCCTTCCCCGAACTATCTGTTTAAGCTGTTCCTCTGCAGCTTCTGAGAGGGCTTGATACCGCTTTAAGGAAGATTCCCCATACGGGGCAGGGGACGCGGATGCAGGGTTTTTCTGTTTCCCTTCCGGCAGTACCAGAAAACCTGCGATGTCTTTTACGGGACTTGCGGCAATCTCCCGATTAATGGCCTCGAGCCGTTCAAGGAAAACACACTCCCTTTTCTGTTCCTTGGGCCAGGGCCGTTGCGGGTCTTTTCCTGTTCCCGCACAGTCCGGCGAGGAGGTACCTTGGAGGATCTCTACCGCAGCATCTGCCAGAGATTTAATCTGGGTAAGTCCTTGCACCAATTCCTGTAAGGCCGCGTCGTATCTTACCCTTCGTTTCTGCATCTGCCTCTGCCCCATAAAGTCCTGGCGTACTTGGGAAAACGCGCTCCCCAGGCGCCGGTCTATTTCCTCCCGCCGGATCGGCAGAACCAGGAGTTCTTCCGGGGAAGCAGTAATCAAGCCGGATAGAGCAAGCCCTTCCCCAGAAAGACGATAATTCCTGAGTCCCGGAGTTCCGTGGAACCGGTTTTCAAACCATGTTGCGTAAAGGGATAAACGCCGATCCGTCAGAACCCGGTTTCCATCCGCTGCAGATGCCCAGAAAGGATTGCCATCCCGCAGCGCCTTAAACGAACGGGTTTCCCCAGGATTAAACCGAGTTGATTCTGAGAGGGCCTGTTCTTCAAACCGAGCCCCCTTAAAATGGGTTTTGAGGCCGGGGAAGGAAAGATCCAAACCGGCGATCCAGATGGAAGATGAACCCAGCTGTCGAGCGAAGTCCCAGGCAGTGGTTGCCACCGAGCCTCCTGCACCGAGGCGTCCCTTGGGATCCAGTCGATCTTCGATGAACCTGCCTAAAGGGTACAGGGAGGCGCAAAGGAACTTCCCCGCACAAGGATGCCTGAGTACCGGAGGATATACGGCGGATTCCGCGATGAGGCAGGTCTTAGGTAAGGGAATGCGGTCCAAATGCCGGGAGTTCCAGTATTGGGGATCCACCACCACCACAAAATCCGGATCAACCCCTGCCCCTGCGAACAGCCTCAAGGCAGTATCCACTGCCACTATGACACAACGCTTATGGATGGCAGGCAAGATGGGGGCGATGCGGTCCAGGGAAGGCCCTGCGGCAGCAAGAAACGTAGGGATCTGGGGAGCCACTATTCCTGCGAGACGGCCTATCCCCGGGAGGTCCCGGATAGCCTCCAGGTTTCGGGAGCCATTCCGGACCCACCGTTTTCCGAAGCGTCGGCGGGTTGCCTGGTTGACCGCATCTCTTGAGGTCCAGACCTGGATATGCCGTTCGATACGGGCGTACCAATCTGCATCAAGCTGCATAAGCCCGGGATTTCGGATAAGCTCAGGGGAAGCGTTCCCTCCTGGCGCCTGGGTTTCACAAAAGTGAAGGGCTCCTGTAATCCCATCCTCCGTTCCTCCCAGGACAAAGATGAGGGACTTTGCTGAAAGGAGAGAACCCAGATCCCTCGTTTCTAGGGCCTTCCGCAACACCCCTGCCCGGCGTTCCACCATGATGATGGGGCGATTGGGGGAGAACCCGGTTTTTTCCAATATCCCTTCCACCGCATACCCCAATCCAAAGCCCAGGATGATAAGGGGACCGGTGCCGTTCAGGGTCTCTGCCAAGCGCCGGCCTTCCCGTTTCGGATCCCGCCGTGAATGGATGGAGATGCCCTGGATGATCAGGGTAGGATCCCCGGATGCGGCGGTTTCTATCCGGATATCCCCTGGGTCATCCCGCCCGAGGCGGCCCAGTTGTTCCAAGAGACCGGGAAACTTTTCTTTGATGATGGCACTATTCCTATCCCAATGTATGCTATAGGGCATAGGTTCCTCTTATTCCAGTTCCACGATGATGGTGGTATCTGCGTTTAAGGGTGTTCCTGGCGGAGGGCTTTGCCGTTTGACCCAGCCGTCTCCCTGTATTTCAAGATGCAGATCATCCCGAAGCAGGAGGGGAAGGAGCTGCCGTTTCGCATACCCCATAAGATTAGGCACTTTACCTTCGACGAGGGGGATTTGCTCATTAGGCAAGGTGATAGAACCGGAATGATTGACCTGGGGGTTTCTTCCCCGGGGGATCCCCAGGTAATCCACCAGCGCTTCCGCAGCTTGCCGTATGGGCGGGGCTGCAATGCGGCCTCCCAGATAGGATTCTCCCTGAGGCTTTACGATGACGATGTACAGAACCAGGGAAGGTGCTTCTGAAGGGAGCAGGGCCATACAACTGGCGATAAAGTCGGAACTTGAATAGGCGCCGGTGGCAGGATCTACGAACTGGGCGGTACCGGTTTTGACTGCTAGGGATAGATCCTCCACATTGGCTCGCCGTCCGGTACCGGTACTGGAGGTAACATCCATCATATACGAACGCATGAGCTGGGCGGTCTCAGGCTTCAGGATCCGCCGGGGCGTACCGGGATTATAGGGCTGTTCGGTACTTCCATCGCTTGAACGGATCCGGGAGACGATCCGGGGTGGAACGAGGATACCGTCGTTAGCTATGGCAGAAGCAGCCTGGATCATCTGTAAGGCTGAGACGGATATTTCTTGACCTATGGCGATGGTCGGTTTAGACCGGTCGGACCATCGTTCCACAGAACGGAAGACCCCGGTGGTCTCCCCGGGATTTCCGGTCCCTACCCGAGAACCGAATCCGAAATCTTGGAGCGTCCTATAAAAGGCCTCTGCCCCCAGCCGGTCCGCTGCATACGCTGCCCCGGCATTGCAGGAGAACCGGATGATTTCTCGGGCGCTCACTCTTCCATGGGTACCGAGGCAATTAATGAGAATCCGTTCCCCTAGATTTGTAACCCGTTCGTAACGACCGTTACAGATAAAGATGCTGTTTTCGGTAATGGCCCCTGAATCTATAAGCGCAGCGAGGGAAAAGACCTTGAACACCGAACCGGGTTCGTAGGCCCAGATTGCGGGCCGGTTCATTCGGCTGATTTCATCCGAATCCTGGAGCGCATTGGGATTGAATCCCGGGGCAGATGCGGAACCGAGAATATCGCCGGTCCGGGGATCCATGGCCATAAGCATCACTGCTTCGGCCTTATTCTCTCGTAAGGTTTGCGTAGCTATGGTTTCAAGGATATACTGCACATTAGCATCTATCGTGAGGATCACCTGATTACCGTCTCGATCTGCATTCGGGGCGAGTTCCGATTCAAAGGCATATTCAATCCCTTCAAGACCGATCCCTTCATCCCCCACAAAACCGATGATCTGACTTGCCAGGTCGCTCTCCGGATAGATCCGGCCTACGATAGGCTCAATATTGACCCCTCCTAAGGGGAGCTGGTTTTGGATTCTTTGTATGGTAGCCTGGTCCACCTGTTTTTTAAGGTAGATAAAATCACTGGAAGCCGTGGTGATCCGCCGGATGATTTCATCACCGGAGAGGTTAAGCATAGGCTCTAGGGTATGACTCAGGGCTTCCAGGTCTTTTATTTCAGGCCGCCATACGCTGATGTTGGCAAGCCTTGTCTGCATGGCCAGAATACGGCCGTTTCTATCTAAGATGGTACCCCGTTCGATAAAGGGTGTGGTACGGATCAGGTTTTCCGGGATGTCCTCATTCAGCATCAGCATGGCATACCGCAGTACCACGATGAGGGTTAGCAGGGCAAACAGAAAAAAAACCACCAGAAACCGCTGGTAGGTGATGCGCCCTTGATCATACTGCTCCCGATAGCGGTTTTGAGCAGGGAATGGTTCTTTTTTTCCTCGGCCTCTTTTGCCGGTTTCTCCCGTGGTAGTAAACATTACCGTAGTAATACCTTGCCTAGGATATTATTCAGTGGAATAGGCCCATAGGCACGAGAATCGTAGGATTGGAGGCTATTATCCCCCAATGCCATGAAGGTATGGTTTTCCGTAAGTTCGGCGCACCGTTTTACCACAATTTCCCTGCAGGGGGTATAGAAGACCACCACATCTCCCGGTTTAGGTATAGCCCACCACAGGAGATAGTCCTCAGACCAGGGAAACCGTAGACCGTAAGCCAGTTTATTCACCACAAGTATGGAACCCGATGTAATAGCCGGCGCCATAGATTGTCCTTCGGTAATCATAAAATCGAACAAGAAAAGCTTCAGTACTAGGGCAATACATAATGCTCCTCCAATTGCCCTTCCGGTCTCGATGGATGTATTATTTTCCATACTTATAGTTTATAACAGTATAATCATTCTTGAGCCATCTGTCGATAAATAAACCATGACGAATGATTTAATCCTTCAGCAATATATTACTCGTCGTAAATCATCGGCTGTTGCGGTGCAGAATAAGACTCCTAAGCCCTCCGTGTATACTCCTCGGTATACGCCGCCTTCCACCCATAGCGCCCATGTATTAGTAATAGAACAGATTCAACAGAAGCCTGTCCCAATGCAGCGTTATTATAAAAAAAAGGAGCCTTTTATTCTACCGGTATTTTCTTTACCCCATAGCTCCTTAGGAGGTTTGTTTTCGGATTCCGGATCGATCCGGCCTGTACGGAAAGAAAAGGGACGGACCCATCGATTCGGGGTGGTAAAGCTGCTGCCGATCCTTGCCATAGCAGGGCTGTTACTGTTTATTCTGCTTTCATTAAATTGGTCGGAGAACCCTTTGGGTACCCTGAAATTGAGCGCCTTCCTTCCTTGGGGGAGGGCGTATCGGTTAGAACCGGGAACCGATGAAGGGATCCGGCACAATTTAGCCTCTTACGCCGGACTCTCGGATCCGGCCTCGCCGGTTCAGGATGAGATTATTCCCCTCAATTTGGTAGAAACCTTTGCATGGGAATCCTATAAGGTGAAGAAGGGAGATTCGGTCTCCAAGATTGCCGCGAAATATGCCCTTTCTATGGATGCGGTTATTGCATCCAATTATATTTCTAATGCCAAGCTCCTACGGGAAGGAGATATTTTGCGTATTCCCAATATGGATGGCATTCCTTATACGGTAAAAAAGGGAGACGCCTTGAGTAAAATTTCCAATGCTATGGGGGTTCCTTTGGAAGTCATTTTGGATGCCAATGATATTCAGAGTGAAACCCTTACGCCGGGGAAGGTGCTTTTTATCCCCGGCGCCAAGATGCGGAGTGAAGATCTCAAGGTGATTCTGGGAGATTCTTTTATCTATCCTATCCGAGGACGGCTTACCTCTCCTTTTGGGTGGCGGAACGATCCTATAAGCGGAGTGAGACGGTATCATGCAGCTTTGGATCTTGCCGCCGCTACGGGAACGCCTATAAAAGCGGCTATGGAGGGCCGGGTTTCCTCGGTGGGAGTTAATTCGGTGTACGGTAAGTATATCATCATTTCCCATGCGAACGGCTATCAAACTATGTATGCCCATATGAGTGCTACTTCGGTGAGCCAGGGGGCTATGGTATCTCAGGGGACAAAAATTGGAGAAGTGGGTAGTACCGGGTACAGTACCGGCCCGCATCTTCATTTTGCTATTTATAAAAACGGCCGGGCGGTTAATCCGCTTGATTTTCTCAAATCATAAACCTTATAGTAGAAAGGGTTTACCCCAGGGTAATGGGGTAAACCGGGTGATACCTATTGTTTAGTTGCCGTTTTTTCAAAAGGTCAGATTTTGAAAAAGATGTACGTATTGGACTTGTTCAACAACTGAAGTTATTGAACAACTCTATTTTTTATTTGAAGAGAGAAAAAGTACCTTGCCCTATACGAAGGGTGAAGATGTGCTCTCATGCGGGGGAATATGCAAAAGTTGGTATTGATCCTCATCGCGTTTATTGCGATGGTTACGTTTATTAGGGCTTTTGATAGGGCAGAAGCAGGAATTCATGATGGTACAGGGAGTTCTATAACGGTTTCTGAGAGCGGCGCCGAAGAGTAATACGATGGAGCTTTATAGGGAAATAATCTCTGGTGTCTTGCGGATTCATGGAAAGGTGGAGTATATTTATCCTATGATTTTTAATACACGATCCGTGATACGTTCCGAACATGTATCCTTTGATGCCCTATTGGATCAAACCTGTGAACGGTTATGGGACAAAAAAGTACAATATGCGATGCGGCGAATTCAGGAACTCGAAGGGCATTTGCGGAGTATGGAAGAAGAATTGGATGCCTTTTTATGCCAAAAAGGCCCGGATCCTATCCATACCATGTAAAGCGGGTGTCCTGTACTGAGGAGCCGAAGATATCCCACTATACATAATCCCCATGAACCCTCAATTCGCGGCGAAAAAGAGGGATGGTTTTTTTTATTTATCATGTGAGGCTCTTCAAAAACCCCAAGTTTTGGAACAGCCTCATGTGCCTTTGAGGTGGATTGGTGAGCTGCTTTCAAACTGTCACATTTTAAAAGCCGCGCCGGTTGGTTGTCTCACAAGTCCATTTTTTAAGTCGGACGGTATGAGGTAGGGTTGTTGTTTAGCAGGGAACGAAAGAGCAGGGTAATTGAATCCCAGAGCCGTTTAAAAAAGCCGCCTCTTTCTATGTCATGGGTGGTAATGAGCGGAATCCGCCGCAGTTCCCCCTGGGCGTCATAGAGGACCAGGCTGCCCACAAAAATACCCTGGGGGAGGGGTGCGAAGATGGTAGGAGTAAGTTCCATTTCCCAGCGGAGCTGTTCTCCCCGATCCCGGAAGGTTGTAAACGCCAATGTTTCGGCAGGAACGATCTCTGCGTAATCTTCTTTTCCTTTCCATACCCGTATAGGCGGAAGCGTATCCAGGGTGGGCCGTAAGGTTTTGTAATGTTCAAAGCCCCAGGTGAGTAATTTCATCCCATCTTCATCCCGGATGCGATCTCCCCGGTAAACTGCAGGGGCCCCGAGGATGACGGCAATAAAACGGGTCCCTTCTCGTTCGGTCGTAATCGCGATATTGTGGCCTGCTTCGTCTATATACCCCGTTTTTAAGCCGTCTGTCCCGGTAAAGGTTTTTAAAAAGCTGTTGTGGTTGTACTGGACGATGGTCCCTGGTTTGTTTCGGTACCGTTCCGATACATTCGCCGCCTGGGGAAAGGCGAATTCTGTAACCGAATGATAATCCGCTAAGGTTTCTGGGTGTAGGTGAAGGTATTCCCTGCAAAACACGGCAAACTCCACCGCGGTGGTGCGGTTATCTTCCGAGACCCCTGAAGGCTCGACGAAATGGGTTTTCAAGAGCCCAAAGCGGCGAGCTTCCTGATTCATCCGCTCGGCGAATTGGGGTATGGTGGATGCAAACCGGAGGGCTACCGCCACTGCCGCATCATTGCCGGAAGGAACGGCAAGTCCCAGGAGTAGATCCCGCAGGCTTACGGTTTGTCCAGGAGCCAGATACATGAGGCTTGATCGGGGAGGCTGGTTTATCGCCCAACTTTCTCGCGGGAGGCTTACCACTTCGTCCAAGGACGCGTTGCCCTTGGCCACTTCACTCAAGGCTATATGAATGGTCATGAGTTTTGCCAATGAAGCGGGGGGAATCTCATCATCTCCATTCTTGACATAGAGGAAGGTACCGGTAGTTGCATCCATGAGCACTGCCGCCCGGGAACCTAAGTCGGGCATGTTCACGCCTGGGTTTTGGGCGGACAGGGAACCCGCAAAGCAGAGCCCGATGAGACTGAAAAAAAGGAATTTTATAGCAGTGCGCTTCATGGTATCTGGTTTAGCAAGTTTAAATAGCGGCTCAGTATCAAAATTAGAATTCCGCTTGGCCTACTGCCCGAGGATAGGGGATCACATCCCTGATGTTTACCATACCGGTGATATACTGGATGAACCGTTCAAAGCCCATGCCGAAACCGGCATGAGGGACCGTGCCGTACCGGCGAAGATCCAGATACCAGGTGTAGTCTTCCAGGGGCATGCCCAAGGCGCGCATCCGGTTTTCAAGGCGGGCGTAGTTTTCTTCTCGTTGAGAACCGCCGATGATTTCCCCAAGACGGGGTACCATGACATCCATGGCCCGGACGGTTTTTTCATCATCGTTCAACTTCATATAAAAGGCTTTTATTTCTTTAGGATAATCGGTTACAACCACCGGCCCGCCTACGACTTGTTCGGTGAGGAATTTTTCATGTTCACTTTGCAGATCACAGCCCCAGAAAGGTTTAAAGGTAAAGCGGGAGGCCTTCTTTTCGAGGGCGGTTACTGCATCGGTATAGCTTATGTGGGTGAACCGGGAATCAAGGATCTTTTGTAAGGTAGGAGTGATGCCCTTTTCGGCGCGAACATCGACTTTTTCTATAAAAGCTAGGTCTTCAGCGCAATCCCGTAATACCAGGGTAAAGAGGAATTTTAGGAATGCTTCAGCTAATTGCATGGTATCCACTAAATCGGCGAAGGCGATTTCCGGTTCAATCATCCAGAATTCTGCCAAATGCCGGGTGGTGTTTGAGTTTTCTGCTCGGAAAGTAGGCCCAAACGTATAGACCCGGGATAGCGCCGTCGCGTATGTTTCCGCCTCAAGCTGACCTGAAACGGTGAGATAGCTGGGTTTGCCAAAAAAATCCTCCCGGTAGTCCGGGTCCTTACCGGACTGGGCGAGCGCCTTGAGATCCAGGGTAGTAACCTGAAACAGCGCCCCGGCTCCTTCGGCGTCGTTCCCGGTGATGATGGGGGTATGGATGTAGTGAAAGCCCTGTTCTTGAAAAAATTGATGTACCCCAAAAGCCAGACGGCTTCGTATCCGGACCACCGCCCCAAAGATGGTGGTTCGTGCACGGAGGTGGGCAATCTCCCGGAGAAATTCCAGGGAATGCCGCTTTTTTTGCAGGGGATATGCGTCGACGGGCGCATCCCCGATAAGTTCAATATCATAGGCGGCAATTTCCACCGCCTGACCTGAACCCGGAGAGGGCACGAGGTGTCCCCGAATTATTACGGAACTCCCTGTTGGCAAGGATCCCAGAATCGTTTCCGTTGCAAGAGAAAGCTGAGTAGGTCCGCTACTTCCCCGGTCGAAGATACATTGGATACCTCCCGGGGAAGACCCATCGTTCACTTCCACAAAGGTAAGGTTTTTAAGTTCTCGTTTAGTCCTGACCCAGCCGCGGATGGTAAGGTCCTGGGATTCTGCGGGGAATTGTATCAGATCTTTAATAAGCGGAAAGAGCATGTCTCTATAATACCCAGGGGTGGAATGGGTATCAAGTCCACAGGGTACCCCATTGAAAAGGTAACCCAAATTACCATGAGAGTGCTGAGTGGAGGGCATCCCAATGAGGTTAAACATGAAAGAAAGACAGCCGGTAACGAGGAACAATAAAGTCCCTTATCACAAGAGCCTTTTACAAAACCACCATCAAACCGAAGGATCGGGTTTTGCAAGAAGCTCACCTATTTTTTAAAAACTGTATAAAAGCACTTGACTTTTACGGGGCGTTTAGTATATATTTATTCCTATCGCTATTATAACAACGCACCGAGCTTACCGCAACCTGAGGGTTTTTTATTAAAAAA
>JAIRNP010000025.1 GCA_031258005.1 Treponema sp. | reverse complement strand
ACCGACCCTCACCTGCTGTTAATTAATATAGCACGTTTTTTCCAAAAACACAACTAATTTTAGAAAATACTGCATAATGTTAAAAAATATTAAAAGATGCCCTTTCTTTGATGAGGCGCTGGGGACGCAAAGCGTCCCCAGCGCCCGCGGCGGTTTACCCCCGATCCTCCAGGAAAACATAGGGGGTCCTTTGGGTTACCGTCCGATAGGCGGGGCGGATAATCCGATCCCCTGAGAGGAGCTCCTCGATACGGTGGGCGCACCAGCCGGCCGACCGGGCGGCGGCTATAACTTCCCCTTCGGTGGCGTTCAGGTTTCCGATACGGATATTGTTGTAAACCGTGTCGTTAAACAGAATCACATCCTGAAACACAAAGGCCATAAAACTCATGAGGTGTTCGCTTTCCAGGGTTTTTATATCAACGACACCAATGCTCTAAACCTGACCGACAAAAATTGTTAGGGGCATGTGGACAAGCCCTGCTTGTCTCCAAAAATTGAAATTGGTGAACACCCTACTAAGCAAAACCGCTGGCCAACCCCCTATATAATCTATGAGACCATTACGTGTACTCAAACAAGGGGTATGGTACGCAATCCATACCCGCATCAACAATCGGGAACCCCTGTTCCGCCACTATACCGCTTTGGCACTGTTTGCCCAGCGGTACAACCGGAAAGCAGGGAGGATAGGGCATATCTTGGGGGATCGGTATGGCTCGTGAATAGTGGAGGGTGAACCCTTGAGGAGGCCAGGGAAGATCGAGTCGGGGCATCGAAGGCGGGGGTCAGACCCTTTTATGGAGAAACCACGATTCAAACCGTTTTTCTCCACATGTTCCCTTTTCCTACCGTCCCTGCGCCCGGATAAGGGGTACCGATCCTCCGTACGTTCCGAATCAGTCCTGATTTCCGCTACAAACCGAAAACCTCCGGGGGAGCGGTCTATCCTGGAACAGGTATAATCTAAACTTGTGGGTCAGGTTTAGGGGTCTCACCAGGGCGGTAATGGATTTCTCCGGTATGGTTCCGGTTCGCCGGGCTTGCTTCTTGGGGAGTAGCAGCGGTGCGGCACAATGTTGACCGCTTCCGCGGTCAATGTGAGGAGTCCCATAAGCCCCAATAGGCTTAGCCTACCGGTACAGGATCGCAGCGATGATCACGAGGACGCAAACCAGCAGAGCCCCCAGATCCCCAAGGCCAAAACCGTACTGTTTATAACCGCTGGTACGGGTACGGAGGTTAAATCCCCGCAGTTCTGCGGAAATCGCCCCTCCTTCTATTTTCCGCACTGAAGAAATCAGCAAGGGAACGCAGAGGGGCAACAAGAGCCGTATTTTTTTAAAGAAATTCCGGGTGTCAAATTCAATCCCCCGGGCAATCTGGGCTTCTATGATTCCCAACATTTCTTCGGAGAACAGGGGGATAAAACGCATGGCTGTGGTGAGCACAAAGGTGTATTTATAGGGGATATGCAGATACCGGGTCAGCACATTTGCCATATCGCTCATCTGCGTTACCGAAAACATCAAGGTGAGCGGCATGGTAGCCGCGAGAAGCCGTAATACAAAAAGCAGGGAAAACCCTACACCCTTATCGGTAATCGTAATGGCCAAGGGAAGCCTGAAAAGTACGGTTCCCTGAGGTACAAAAAATACCTGGATGATAAAAAGAACCAGCGAGAACTTCATGAGGGATACCAGGAACGTGATCGCCCGACGGAGAATGCCCCCCCAAGCGGCTAAACCCAGATTCAAGGCGATAATCCCCAGGATCAGCAGGTGATGGGCCGTTACAAAACAGGAAGCGCAGAGGGTGAAAGCAAGGATGAGTTTTGTTATCGGATTTAAGCGGTGCAGCAGCGAATCCCCGGAAACATAATCAAGCACTCCGGTCATGGCCGCCTCCTTTGAGGTGTTCCACTAAGGCGTACATTTCATCCACCGTATATACCGCTTCGAATCCCGAACCCAAAGCCAGGGCAAGAGCCGGTATTTGCGGGGGAAGCAGGGATGCTTCGTTTAAAAGGGCGGGGGTTTTCATAATGTCCTTTATTGGTCCGTCACCGATGAGCCTCCCCTGGCTCAACACCAAACCCCGTTCAGCAAAATCCGCCGCCACTTCCATATCATGACTTATCATAAGTATGGCGGTCCCTTCCGCATGTAACTGGGCAATGATCCCCATAATGGTCATACATTCCCGGTAATCCAGGCCGGTGGTGGGTTCATCCAGTATCAAGAGAGGGGGCCTCCGGGCGAGCACCGAGGCCAAGGCGACCTGCTGGCGTTCACCCCGGCTCATGCCAAAAGGGGCCCGGCTCCCGTCCAGCGCAAAAAGGTCCAGCATCTCCTTGCAGCGGCGTTCCTTTTCCGCAGCCAGGTCTTCGGTATCACCCAGAGCATATTCAAGGCCAAAGAGGATCTCCTCCCGGACCGTGTTTTGGCAGAGCTGTCGATCCGGATTTTGGAACAGATACCCCACGCTGCGGGCGGCGATACTGGTTTTTATGGTTTTGGTATCCCGGCCCTGAAGGTACACCCTACCCGAAGAAGGCTTCAAGAGGCCGTTACCCAGCCGGCATAGGGTCGATTTACCGGCGCCGTTTTCCCCAAGGAGGACCGCAAACTCACCGGGGCGTATCTCAAAAGATACATCTTGTATGGTTCTGGTAGTTTCGTACCGGAAGCTCACCTGTTCAAAGCGCAGCATGAGGCGATCCCCCTTTGACCGGCTGCTTCCAGGATAAAACCTGCCCCATCATGACTTCCCCCTGAGCTAAGGTATAGGGCAGTTCCCCCTGATACCAGGCCCTGGCAGCGAACCTGCTCCCCAGTTCCGTTACCCGGGGGATGTTGATCCCTGCGGCTTTCAGCGTATCCCCGTGGCGTATCACTGCGGGGACGTGACCCTCCAAAATCAGGGCCCCCTTATCCATAACCGCAAGCCGTTTGACGAATTCACAGAGGAGCAGGATCTTTTGTTCTATTACGATGATGGTAATGCCATACTGTTCATTGAGTTTCTTAAGATAGGTAAAGATATTCCAGCTTGACTGAGGATCCAGTTCCCCGGTGGGCTCGTCCAAGAGGATAATCCCGGGCCGCAGGGCGGTGATAGCCGCAATGGCGACTTTCTGTTTCTGTCCTCCAGAGAGGGAACGGATGGTCCGGGTCTTAAGTTCTGCAATGCCTGCGGCGTTAAGGGCGTTTTCCAGACGCGCTTCAAGTTCTTCCCGAGGAACCCTGAAGTTTTCAAGGCCAAAGAGGATCTCATCTTCTACCACGGAAGCCACCATTTGGGCGTCAATGTCCTGAAACACGCTCCCTACCTCCTGTGCAATGGCTTCGGGCCCGGAGGATACGGTGTCTAGGCCGTTAATAGTAAGTTCACCGTAAAAATCCCCGGGGAAATGATGGGGAATCAGGCCGTTTATCCCGTAGCTCAAGGTTGATTTCCCTGCGCCTGAAGAACCGATAATCCCCAAAAAGTCTCCGGGAGGTATTTCCAGGTTAATCCTGGAAAGGGCATATTCCGAGCTGCCCTTATACCGGAAGCTCAGGTCTTTGATGCGAATCATTTTTTCCCTTGCCATAAGCGCCTTATGTGGCTTCAAGCCTTTAACGCAAGTTTCAGGGGCAGATACAAAACCTGGACAATGATCGAGTTAATACAGGCAGTACCCAAAATAATTGCCATAAAAATAGCCAACGGCGTGGGGGTAATATCCACACCGGAATAGTACAGCACATACATGACCCCAATAAAGGTAAAGCCGCTTACCAAGGTACTGAAAAAGGTGCAAAAGAGGGTCTTTATCGGGATTTTGAAGCGGTCCAGCGGCAGTTTGGTCAAAAGGCACATAGCCAAAGCCCCGGTTAATTCGCTGAGAAAATTGATGTAAGGCTGTCCTGGAAAGAACTGACATATCGCTCCTGCAAGAATTCCGATAATCGCCGATTCAAACAGCCGGGGCTTTATCAGCAGTATGATAAGACAGTACATGGCGATGATGAAGTTGGGTTTCATCCCAAAGTTGATAACCGATCCGACAAAAAATTTGAGGACCGCTCCTGCGGCAAGTAGGATGCCGATGAGTAATACATCCCTGATGGAAAGTCCTTTTCGTGCTACTTGCAGGGGCACTCGTTTCTCCGAGGTGATTTCCATGATAGTTTTCCTTGTTCGTTGGTATAAAATGTTTCTACATACAGAAACGTTTCTTTTTATAAGAACATACTGATCTTTTTATGTCAAGAGGGATTTCCTATAAAATTAGATAAATTGAGCTTCTTGCCTAAGGGCTGCGAAAGGTGTGTTTTTTAGCGGCCGCTCTCTCAAAACTGACGTTTTGCAAGAGCCTCAAATGGCGGCGCTTTTGGGGTGAACGGCCTTTGGTTCGCACTCCCTGGTTATTGACCCCTGTCCTTGGGTATGAAAGGGCCGGCCTCCTGACTACCCGCCAAAGGCAGTTGGTAACGTGTGCCGCCTTTGCTTATTTCATACATAGGACCGCGCGGTATGCAATATACAAGCGCTATAGGGGGGGGTAAAGAAGGAAATTGCGGGAACCCTCAGGCTTATCCCGGCGAACAGCGTACGGTCTGTCATGGCTTCCTCCTTTTTCGTTTCCCGCTTTGAAAGCGTGTTGAATATCACTATACTACAAATTTAGGGAAATGTCAATAAAATGGGGTGCCTTTAAATTCCCCGCCCCTTCCGCCTGCAAGCGGGGTTCCTCCGGGGCCATAGACGGCAATCAGGTACTCCCGGTACGCCGGCATACCGGGAGCACCTCTCGTGAATCTGTGGGTCAAGTTTAGCTCTGAGCCCCCTGTTCCCGGATATCCATTCCCCTAAGAGAAATCCTATTCCTTGTCCAAAGTATTCAAAATTGGTATACCGTTACTAAGGAGCCATATATGGGAATAACACAGGAGACTCTCCCCCCTTCTCTAGGAGCAGGACTCACCTTTGAGAAAGTCTGGGCCTCTTTTATGGAACTTTGGGAATCTCAAATGGATACCGACCGTATACTCTAGGAAACCGCTCAAGAGATTAAAGCCATGAGCGCAGAAACCGACCGTATGTTCAAGGAAACCGACCGCCAGATGAAAGCAACCGACAAACGAATCGGGGAAATTACCAACCGATTCGGCGATATGGTGGAACACATGGTCGTCCCCAACCTGGTGGCGAAATTTCAGGAACTGGACTTTACCTTTACCAAGGTATCCCGAGACATGAAAATTATCGATGAACACAACCGGGTCCTCGCAGAGGTTGACGCCTTCTTGGAAAACGGCGATAAGGTGATGGTTGTGGAAATCAAGACCAAGCCCGCCACGAGCGATATCATCGATCAGGGGGAACGCATGAAAAAACTCCGAGCCTATGCGGATGTACGCAAGGATACCCGCATCTACCTAGGCGCCCTTGCCGGGGTGGTTATCAGCGACAACGTCAAGACCTATGCGCTGAAGCAGGGCTTTTACGTGCTTGAACCTTCAGGAGAAACCTTTACCATCACCGAACCCCAGGCCCAAGGGTATACTCCCCGGGAATGGTAAAACACCGAATAGTTCAGTCCAGGGCTTGGGCTTCCCCCACCCTCCCCATGCCTACAAAAAAACAGGGACGGCACAGATTAACTATGCCGCCCTTTCCGTCCCTCCAATGCCTTAACCATACTCCTGATTGCTTCCGCGCTCTTTTCCTGCTCTGCCACGCTTTCTTCCCGGTCCCCCTTCCAGTTCCGCAAGGTATTCTTCTATACTTCAAGGTGCCCTGTCCGTTCTTTCAGCTTCCCTTTGGTATCATTTCGCTCTTTGCCGTTTGCCTGAATTGATAAGTTCATTCCATATATGCACCCATGCTATGTCCTGTTCATCCGCCGGGCTTTTCCCGTTCCCCTGGAGTGTTACCGCAATATCGAGGGCGGAGCCGTTTTTGATGGCAGCATAGGGTGTCCCGGTGGCCAGGGCAAAAGGGGATGAGAGGGCCGAATCGGAGGGAAGGACCGTAAAGAGTATTTTTGTGTAATACACGGCTTTGGGGTGGGAAATGGCGATAAGCGCTGTGCCTTCCCTGAGCGGGGAGATAACGGCGTGGCCTGAAACTACCGGGGCGGCGCTCCGGGCGGCTGTCCCGGTCCCGCTTATCCAGGCAATGACCGGGTTATCACTCCCGTCGGCGGCGTCATGTTCAATCAGCCATGAAAGGGACGCTTCATCCCCCGGTGCGGCGTTATTGATTATAGATGGCGATGGAAGTATCGGCTTCTCCGGTTTTGGTACGGACATAGTTCTGGCCCGTGGAAATATAGGTTGAGGCTCGTGCGGCCTCCGCAAATCCGATCCCTATGCCCGTCCACCGCCCCCTATCTTAATAGTTTTTTCATATTAGTTATAGTAAGCAAACAATAAAAGGCATGGCAAACATAACGATAGTTTTCCGGCGACAGGCGGATTATGGGGCCGGTTCCCGCTTTGTCAAGTATCTAGCAACCTAAATTCACCCTTTTCAGCGTTTTTTCTCGAAAAATCAGGCTTGATCCGCTCTACGGCGCGATTCGTCGGGATCGGGGAAATTCCCTCAATGTTCGGATATATTCCCCTGGTATCCGGGTACATTCCCCCGATGTTGTGGGGGTGTCATCTAAAATAAGAATTGCACGGAAGGCCCAGAATCTCAATAAATCTATACAGAATAAAGACTTGTAGGTAAAAAGCCGATAAAACCTCTGTCAAAAAAGATGAGAAAAATCGAGAAAATATGAGAATCCTGGCCATATCCTTTAAGACCCTTTAAGCCGCTTTAAGTCCTTATCCTGTATAGACTTAGCTGAAGGCTTACTTGCAAAGGTGTAAATAGAAAGCCGGAAAATAACTTTAAAGGTATCAGGCATCTAAAATAAAGGTCAAAAGGTATCAGTTTCTATTAATAACTCTTTATAATA